>JANMUW010000288.1:0-2605 GCA_031392105.1 Acidobacteriota bacterium
TATGCCGCGTTGATGAAATCCCGTTACGGTATCCGACCGGTCGAAATGCATTTTCCGGGTGTCAAACAGGTCAGCCCGCGAAAGGTGGCGGACAAGATTATAGAGGTACAACATGAGCTTATTGCAAAAACGGCGGGTGCTTGAACCGACCGGCGGGTTGTTGACGGAAATGAAGGGGGGCGACTTCAAGCAGTATCGCCGGTTTTGGAAACTCAACCCCGTCGATGGTGGGGGGCATACGAAGGCCGAGTTTGAACTGCTTGTCGAGATCGATACTATTTTCCCGGATTGGGTGGTTGCCGCGGCGATGAAGCGAGATCTCGAATCGCATTTTCGAATCATAAGAGAAAAGGCGCTCGCGCAGCAAGCGCGGCAGTCGGGGCGATTAAAGTAAGGGCAGGCGATCTGTGAGACGTGAAACGTCAAAGGTGAAAGGGTTCGGAAAGAAAGCAGGCCGCAATACGACGTTTCACCTTTGACGTCTTACTTTTCACGGTTCTTGAGAGCATCCTACTACTGAGGAAATGTGAATTGAGACAGCTCCGCCTTTTCGAGCCCCTGTTTCACCATTGCGCCGATATCGAACATCCGTTCGACCTTTTGAATGTCATCGAGCCTGGTTTTCGTGCTGGGGTGCGGCGGAGTGAAGAGCGAGCAGCAGTCTTGATCGGGCTCGATCGAAATGGCGAAGCTCCCGATCTGTTGAGCCTGGTCGGTAATTTCCACCTTGTCCATCCCAATGAGCGGGCGTAGGAGCGGCAACTCTGCCGCCTCTTCAATGACCGTCAAGTTCTCCGGTGTTTGCGAGGCGACTTGCCCCAAGCTGTCGCCTGTGACGAGTCCCCAACAGTGCTCGCGTTTGGCAAGTTCCTGCGCGATGCGGATCATGACGCGCCGGTAAAGCACCACGCGAAATGGTGCCGGTGCGTTTGCCACAATGTCACGTTGAATCTCCCCGAACGGAATCACGTAGAGCATCGATGCGTATTGATGGACCGTGAGGAGCTGCACGAGTTCGCGCACTTTTTCTTCCGAGGCACGGCTCACGAGCGGTCGGCCTGAGAAGTGGACGAAGAGGGCTCGGCATCCGCGCTTCATCATGCGATAGGCTGCGACCGGCGAATCGATTCCTCCGGAGATCAGGCAGGCGACTTTCCCACTGACGCCCACCGGCATGCCGCCCGGCCCCTGAACTTTTTCAATCGCGTAGTAGACCTCTTTGGAGAGCAGCTCAAGATAGACCGTGAGGTCCGGGTCTTTCAGACTAACTTTTTTGCCCGTCCCTTCACAGATAGCCGCGCCGACATCCCGCGCGACTTCCATGGAGGTCAGCCTCAATCGTTTGTCGGCTCGTTTCGCCGAGACGCGAAAGGTGGAAAACGATTCGAATCGGAGCGAGTCGATGACTGCTTTGCCGAGCGCTCCAATATCAGGATGGGCCAGATCGAGCGGCAGCCCATGGGCCAGCAAAAAGTTGGCGATCCCAAAAACCCGTGCGAGACGTTCTTTAATGGTCTGGTCCGGAACCTCGTCAGGCAGGATGACGCGAATCCGGCTGCGAAGATTCTCAACCCGTCTGACACCGAGATCTTTCAGGGTCCATTGGATATTCTGCACAAGCCGTTCCTCGAAATAGTCCCGGTTGCGGCCTTTGAGGGCGAGTTCGTGGTAGTGGACGATGGCGCAGCGCATGATTTATCGGGATGCTGAAAATGCCAGACTTCTCACCCGCCCAGCCCCGGCGCGCCGAGACGCGCCTTTCCGCAGGCTTCGTTCTCGACTCGACAAAATCTTCAACTTACCCCGCTTGGGAATAGAGCTGTTCAGACAGCTCGGGGCTGGGCGGGTGGGAATGTTACGCCTCCGGTGTTTGTATCGCCTGCGGCCTTGTTGGACGACCATTTTGAGCATCCCGTGGAGGATTTAGAGGGTATGACTACCTGATTCAAGATAGCGTTCGGCGTCGATGGCGGCCATGCAGCCGGAGCCGGCGGCGGTGACGGCTTGGCGATATGTCGAGTCTTGGACGTCGCCGGCGGCAAAGACACCGGGAATACTAGTGGCGGTGCCGTGATTGGTCATGAGGTAACCTTTTGCATCCATCGCAAGCTGGCCGGCGAACAGGGCGGTGTTGGGACGGTGCCCAATCGCGACAAACACTCCGGAACAAGGCAGATCTGTCGTTTTACCGGTCACGAGATTCTTGAGGCGGGCGCCGGTGACCACGTCATGGCCAAGAATGTCTTCGACGGCAGAGTTCCACACGAACGTGATCTTTTCGTTCTTCGTCGCCCGGTCTTGCATGATTTTAGAGGCTCGTAGTTTGTCGCGCCGGTGGACGATTGAAACCTTCGTCGCAAACTTGGTCAGGAAGGTCGCTTCTTCCATGGCACTGTCGCCGCCACCGACGACAATCAATTCCTTTCCCTTGAAGAAGAACCCGTCGCAGGTCGCGCAGGTCGAGACACCATGCCCCGTGAGGCGCGCCTCGTTCTTCACCCCAATTTGAATGGCCGTTGCGCCGGTGGCGATGATGACGGTCTTCGCATGGATGGTCTGTTCAGCATCGACGGTGATCGTGAAGGGTTGTTGTGTAAAGTTTGCT
>JANMUW010000381.1:0-5397 GCA_031392105.1 Acidobacteriota bacterium
GAGAGCAATGAACTCGCTGATGGTTTGGGCCTTCTGCGTACGATCCTTTAGCTCATGCCAAAATACCTCATCGCTATTTCGAAGGAGTTCCTTTAATACATTCATATGAGTACTATTCGAGGATCCGATAGACGCAGATAACGGGCTGCCTGATTCTCCAGGTTTGTGTTTGCGATACACCTATGAGAAGCGACTTCGCGTACGGTGGTTCGCGAAGAATTCGGGAGCAGGTCATAGTCGAACTTTGTAAACGCGAATCGAGTAATCCTCACCATCCTCGGCTGCTGAGTAGACGAGTTCGAGATCTCGCTCCAGCTCAGGGGCGACTTCAGGAAAGCCGCGTGTGTTGCGCTTCAGGCGCCTGGTACTGAAAACAATGAAATCGGTTTTTCGGCGCTTAGCGTAGTCGATGACCGTGCTGAGCTCTTCGTTAGGGAGAAATAAGTGGTGGGCACCGGCATAATACGCAACGTTGGCGTGAGACGCCATAATCGTCGCGGGTCCTTCACCTCGGTACGAGCGGAGCCACTGTCCGGCGCGCCGCTCCTCCCGTGGTGTTGCTTTGATATCTAGCTCATCAAACAGGCCGAGGGTGCCTCGTGTCGAGAGCAACAGCAGAATAACGACTATAGCAGCCTGCGACAGAGAGCCCGGCACGTTGATAGACCCGGACGAAATCCTGGTGAAACTATCCGAGATCCATCTGGCAAAAACTGTTGCTCCGTATCCGGTCCAGAGCAGCAGCACCGGCATTATTGCAAACAGATAGCGGACGTTTGTCACTGCAAATGAATATCCGACAAGAATCGAGAGAACGAATGCGCCCAAATACAGGTTTCGAGTCGCTTCAAACTTTGTCCACGGACTGCTGAAAAGTCCGATGAGAATAAGGGGGAGGAACCCGACCGACAATAGCGCCGGCAGGGACTCAAAGAGTTGTCGTCTGAAAAGTCCATACGCCCAACCGAGCTGCGTCCGCAACGTCGGCGACGATCGTTCGGCGGCGGCGTGAGGATTCAGATCATTCTCAGTACTGGCCAAGTACTCATCACCCCAGATCTGATCCATTCTAGTCTGTCGCCCGTCATCAATTAGTCTGAGGAGATTCTCTTCGTCAAAGCCACTCATGGTGTTAGTTGACGCTTTCTTGCTGATTGTCCATTCCCCTACCTTCGTATGGAGGAAAAGTACGTAAGGAACCACGAATATGCCGACTACGCAGGACATGAGAGCGAAACCGAGTAACAACTTTCGCGCGTCGGTCCGATTGGCCGCGACAGCAGCCAGGGTAAAGAGTAAGAACAATAAAAGGAAAGCCAGTGTTTCGGGCTTGGTTAGGTATGCGAGACCCACTAATAACCCGTTCAGCGCCCAATAACTAATTTTGTTGCGCTGAAGTGCATGCCAACCAATTGTGATCATTCCGAGGAATAAGAGACCATACAGGGCTTCGGTCAGTACCCATCCCGATGCTTGAATTAGTGATGCATGAGTTGCTACCAACAAGCTTGCGATCAATGACGTTGTTTTATCGAAAAGCAGTGTGCCGAGGTAGTAAGTTAACGGGATCAGTAAGGTGCCGGCCAGAAGAGAGACGATCCGACCACCGAACTCGAAGTCATTAATCGGATATCCGACCAAGCCTACTAGAAGTGAATACAGCGGGGACCAGTAGGCGCTCACGCCGTTCCATAGGTCTCCTGCCATTAATTTTTGCGCCCGCGAAATGTAAAAAATGCCGTCCTCATTGACCATCGATCCTTGGATCATTAGGAAGCATCGCAAGACAAAACCAAGAAACAAGACTGCGCCGAATGCAACCACATGCGTTTTTCGACTGCTCTGCGAAGCTTCGCTAGGAGCAGGCCCGGAAACGTCTTTTAGCAAAGCTCTTTCTGTCGTCACGTGTTTTTTTACTACAGGTGCAGTAAGCCCGCCTTCTTAGCTGGCCTCTCTCCGTACAGACCGGAGTGTCGCGGGTAAGGCAAAGATGAACCAGCAGGCTACGAAACTAGCTCCACTGTAGAGGAAGTACAGAAGTTGCCACGGTAGGACCATAGCCGTGAAGAGCAAGCCTTTCTCTTTCAAGAAGAATGTGAAGATACTCCGATTCAAATAAATAAATGCCGTCAGAAGACCGGCGATCGCAATGAGCGTAAGAGGCTGCCAAAACGACAACGGAATCAGCAGGCAGATAAGTGCCACGAGTGCGGCACATGCCCTGTCATTTGTCTTGAGATTCATGTCGTTGATCAGTCCCTGACTTGTCAGGATCAGCCTCGACCAAGGCACGGCCCGACAGAAAATATCTGTACGGAGCAGCGACACCACACCCCAATGCTTTAAATGTTTCGCTTGTATCGTCGCGTCGAGGAGTATGCGGTGCCCGGCAAGACGGAGCCTCGCGCCCAACTCGATATCTTCGATCGATGGAATTGCGAACTGGACGCAATCGAAACCACCCATCGATTCGAACGCATCAGTGCGAATTGCTCCAAGGCCGGCCCAGAAAGTAGAGGCGTCGCTCCGCGAGTTCTGATGTACAAAATGGTGCTGCAGATTCTTGTACTGCGAAAGGAAGTTCGTTTCGGCTGGAGCGTTGTCGTAAGAACCAAAGAGAGCTGACAACCCAGGATCGCTGGCGAAGCGGTAAGCGACTTTAGCCAGTGTGTCGCTTTCCACGACGACATCCGCGTCAACGAATAGCAGAACGTCGCCCTGGGCGTAGGACGCGGCAAGATTTCTTGCAGCTCCGGGACCCGATCTCGGCCTTTCCGATTGCAGTACCCTTACGTTTTTCGCGTTGCAGATCTTCTCGGTGTCATCCGTCGAGCCGTCGTTGACTACGATGATATCGAAATCGTGATACCTGTTGGAAAGCAAGCCATCAAGACAGCGGCCGATGAACTTCCCTCCGTTATACACGGGGACAATTACCGAAATAAATGGCTGTGACTTAGACACTATTTGTTCGTTGTCGCGGCTCTAGTTCGTGGTTGGATTTGTCGCGGGAATTTCCTTCGCCTTTGCAAAAGATCTTCTCGAACCCACCATTGCGCGTGTCAGTTGTACCGGCTGGAAGACAATGCTCGACCACATGAAGATCTCGTTCGTACAGTAGCAGGCCTTCGCTTTGATCTGATCGCGTAGCCGCTGCGCCTTCGGCGAATCCCAGATCTCAAAAAAGCTTTGCTCCCGCAAATTTCCCAACTTCGAATGTTGTTCGCAAACACTGACGTCTCCGTTTGCATAGACCACTCCCGAAATAACGCCGGCCTTGCACGGAATGAACTGGGATTCTGATTCTATCGTTTTGATCTTCGCCCACTGAAGCATCGGTTCAACACTCGCGCCGACCCGTGTCTTCTCGCGATCCGACCATACTCTGGCTACGTGTCGATACAGCTCTTTGTATCGTTCAAGTTGGGGGCCTTGCAAAGACGGATTCTTTCGATCGCCGCGGATGATCGCAAGATTGTGGTGCTCCATCTTCGGGCAATTATTGTAGAGATACTCTGTGAGCTGCGACGCCTCTTCCATGTTCTCGCTCATTGCCACCGTGTTGGCATGGATACGAAGACGCGGATCTTCTGCCTGAAGACGCTCGAGCATTTTGTAGGTCTCCATTGCTTTCTCGAACGACTGCGGATTGCCGCGAAACCGATTGTGATATTCCGGCATTCCGTCAAGCGACAACTCACAAACGAAAAGTTTCAGGGTCGGACTGCTTAGCACTTTCCGAAGCGATTTTTCGGTCCGGTCCGTGAAATATCCGTTCGTCGGAACATATATGTTCTGGACATTATTGTTCTTTAGAAACAACTCGCATATCTCACCAAAATCTTGTCGGATGAACGGTTCGCCGCCCGACAAGTTGAGATTTTCGAAATCGCCAAGCTCAAGCGATAGCTTTTCGAATTCCTCGAATGTCAGATCGTTGCGCTGGTTCAGGTTCTTCCAGTAGAAGCAGTGTTCACAGGTTAGGTTGCAGATCGAGTTGATGAAAACGATCATGAATGGTGGCGTTTGGCGGTCCCGATGCCGCATCGCCTCGAGCGAAAGTCTTGTGTGACGTGTTATCCGTTTTACTATCGACATAAAATATCCTTAGTTCGAACCTCCAGTGATTCCCCTACCGCGCGTTCCGAAAACGCTCCTGACATCGCGCAGAATTTGCCTGACGGAAAAGTAGCCGTCCAGCCATCTCGATTCCAGCGCCTCCAACAACTTCAGATTAGAAAGATAATAGGCATCCAGCCGTTCCAGGCAGTAAGCGTCACTGGGCGGGCTTATCCTTCCCAGATTCGTCGAACACGCCGACGAGTATGTATCTTGCACAGCTCGCTTTACCGCGAACGTTAAGCTGCCAAAGGGATACGCGAACGATCCGACCCGCTTCCCGATCGCGTCCTCGATCTCCTTTTTTGAATAGCTGAGCTCGTACTGTCGGCTGGTCGCATTCAACATCGTAAGGTCCGGGTGGGTCACTGTGTGCGAACCAAACTCGACGCCCAGCGCGGACAGTTCTTTAACCTGGCTCCACGACAGAATCCGACTGCGAGGAAGGTCAGCGGGATTACCGGACCAGTCGTTGAAGTCTCCGCATTTTCCTGTCACGAGAAAGACCGTCGCGGTGAACGAATGTTCCTGCAATACCGGCGCCGCTTCTATGTAGAAGTTTTCGAATCCATCATCGAACGTCAGGATCACGGATTTGCGAGATGGCCACTTCCCGGATCGCGTCATTTCCGTAAGATCTTCGAGAGTTAAAGTCCGATATCCCATCGAGCTCAAAGCTGCCATTTGCCGACGAAACAGGGCTGGCGGTGTAGATACAATGGAACCGCTGTCGTCGATCGAGTGATATGTAATGATCGGGATCCGGTTGAAACCCGACTCGTCGACCGACGTCACGATTTCTGCGGCGACTGCCGAAGCATCCGCCTTTGGCGAGTAGCTAACGCGTTCCGAGAGCAAAGGTATCTTGCCGCGCCTCCCACGCCACGTTCTTAGATGTCTTCTCAAGGAGTTCATCTACGAGTCCGAGATATTTGTCCAAATGCGCCTTCTCGTTCCAATATTTCAAAAATGAAAAGTAACCTTTCATGCCCAAGCTATTTCGCAGCTGACGGTCGCTGGCGAGTGAATTCATCGCCGTCTCGAGTTGGTTCGAATCCTGATACACAAATCCACCGCCACTATCTTTGACAACCTCCGGAAGCGCGCCGAGGTCGTTTACGATCACCGGAGTCTTCCGCGAGAATGCCTCGATCACGATAATGCCGAAGGTCTCATAACAAATTGACGGAACGATCACCGCTATTGCCGATTCGTATAAGTCCTTCAGCTGATCCTGACTCTGTCGGCCAAGAAACTTGATCCGCGGATGACCGTCGG
>JANMUW010000518.1:0-1968 GCA_031392105.1 Acidobacteriota bacterium
TATCAGCTACGCGAACAATAACGACATGGATCTCGCGGACGTGATCGTCCGGCAGTATCCATACTTCGAGCTGCTGACGGCGCAGATCAAACGTGTCGATTTTATATACCAGCAGCGAAAGCGCGAGCGGAACGTAATGGACTACGACGACCTGCTGCTCAACATGAAACGGCTTCTCGTCGAGCGGAAAGAGGTCTCCGACCTTTACGCCGAACAGTTTCAGCACATCCTTGTCGACGAATATCAGGACACGAATCGCCTGCAGGCCGAGCTCATCGATCTACTCGCCGTAAAGCATCGCAACGTCATGGTCGTCGGCGACGACGCCCAGTCGATCTTCGCATGGCGTGGAGCGCATTTTGCGAACATCTACGAATTTCCAAAACGATATCCGGAAGCGGAAGTTTTCAAGCTCGAGACGAACTATCGATCGACGCCGGAGATACTTGGCCTCGCGAATGTTTCGATCGCAAATAACCGGAAGCAGTTCGTGAAGATGCTGAAAGCGGTAAAGAGATCTAAAGATTTCAAACCTGCGCTGGTTCCCTGCACGGACGTCGAGCAGCAATCCGTGTTCGTCGCGTCGCGGATCCTTGAGCTTCGCGACAACGGTACGCCGCTCGAAGAGATCGCCGTGATGTACCGGTCGCATTATCATTCGATCGAATTGCAGCTCGAGCTTTCGCGCCGCGGCATTCCGTACCGCGTGCAATCCGGCGTGCGATTTTTCGAGCAGGCCCACATCAAGGACGTCGTCTCGTATCTTCGCGTGATCGTGAACCCACGCGACGAGCTTGCGTGGAAACGGATTCTGAAAATGATCCCTGGTATCGGGCGTGCGACGGCGAATAGGATATTTGAGGCGATTGCTCTTCGGGACGCGGAAGCCGACAGGTCAGTACCACCTGCGTTAGCGGGTGGCGCAGCGTCAATCAGCGGATCAGTGCCCTTGTCTCTTGAGCAGACGGAAACCGGAACTGGTACTGACCTTCGCAGCGATCGGCTTCGCTTACCGTCAAAACTCCAAAGCAGCAAGTCATGGCAACAATTCGTCGCCCTCCTCGAGCTATTGGTCTCACCTGAATATCGCGGCCAGCCGTCGAAGCAGATCGCGCTGATCCTCGAACGCGGGTACGATCAGTACTTATTGGAGAATTACGAGAACGCTGATGCGCGAGCCGAGGATATTCGCGGCCTTGCGCTCTATGCGAACCGGTACGATTCGACGGAAACGTTTTTATCCGAACTCGCGCTGCTTTCGACCGAACGATTCGCCGAGGCCCAGCCGCTGACCGGTGAAGATGTGGTCTCGGGCGGAGAAGACGACGAGCTGCTGACACTCACGTCAGTCCATCAGGCCAAAGGGCTCGAGTGGAAAGCGGTCTTTATTATCTGGGCGGCGGAAGGAAAATTCCCTTCGCCTCGCAGTCTGAAAGAGATCGACAGCGAAGAAGAAGAACGCCGGCTCTGGTACGTCGCATTGACGCGTGCGAAGGACGAACTCTACATCACCTATCCGCTGATGCTCACCGATTACAACCGCCAGACAGTTCTGCAAAAGCCTTCGCGATTCGTCACCGAATGTCCGCCCGCCCTTTTTGAGATCTGGGATCTTGAGGAGGAAGCTCCAAACTTTGACGCGCCGCCCGAAAGTGCGCCGGCCAAAGAGTTTTTGAATTGAGGCTCATGCTCGCACCGAAGCTGAGGATCGATGATCGATTGATCCATGGTCGGTGATCCATGGTGGGTGATCCATGGTCGGTGATCCATGGTCGATGATCCATGAGTTGCCTCCGGCTTCCGCCGGAGGTGCTCGGTTTCCGACTCAACGGCTTCAGCCGAACTTAAAACAATTTTCAGTCATTAAAGCTTTAGCCGAAGCTTCGAGGACTATCTCGATTTTCATTTTCGGCTAAAGCCAGTGTCCTTATGCATCCCCACCTCCGGCTGAAGCCGGAGGCAACTCAT
>JANMUW010000010.1:0-2672 GCA_031392105.1 Acidobacteriota bacterium
GCGAGAACCGCGGCGAGGATATAGACCGCGAGTCGCAAGATCTTTTGATAAGAATGTTTGTTCATTCGACGGCGTAAGAGTGACGAAGTGAAAGTAAACCGCCCGGGCAGGAAAAATACTTGAAAAAAACTGCAAAAAAGCCGAAAATTTCCCGAACAATTCCCGAATAGTTAGCTAATCCAAAGTTTCCTGTTGTATCCGAATGCCCTCACCCGACGGATCTGAAATTACTTATCGCTTTGGCGATTTCGAGCTGTTGCCGCACGAGCGCATGCTGACCCGCGGCGGCTCGCGCGTGCCACTGACGCCACGAGCGCTTGATCTCCTACTGGCCCTCGTCAAATCCGAGGGCCGACTTCTAAGCAAGGAAACTCTCCTTAACACCGTCTGGGTGGACGCGGCGGTCGAGGAAGGGAATTTGAATCGGACGATCTCGGCGCTGAGAAAGGCCCTCGGCGAAACACGCAATGAGCTTAAGTACATCGAGACGGTTCCAAAGGCGGGTTACCGGTTTGTGGCGGTCGTCGAAAAGCGTAGCAGTACGAAGGATTTTCCCGACGCCTTGCACCTTCAGGAAACCGGTAATTCGGTTGAAAGCACACCGCGACCGGAGCTGTCGACCGGACATACGACGCGCCGAGGGCGAAGATTCGCGCTCGGCGCCATTGCGATGATTGCTATCGCACTGCTCGTTTCTTACGTTCTGGTGATCTATCTCACTTCTCGGTTCACGGAGGGCGACGCGAAATTCGGCGTGCCTGCCGACAGAACATCGATCGTTCGTCTCACGAATAACGGTTTTGACGAGGACTCAGCGAGTTGGACGAGCGACGATCGAATCCGGTTCCTCCGGTTCAGTGCTATGAATAAAGTCGAATCGATGATCATGAATGCGGACGGCTCGGATCAGAGAAGAGCAGGAGTCGAGATAAAAGACTTTCTCGCTGGAACATGGTCGCCCGACGGCCGGCGCGTTTTGTATTCGAAAGAAGCAGCAAGCTCTCGGACTCCGTTCGCCGCAAATGCCGACGGCACAAACGAACAGAAACTTCCATTCAACATCGGCCCGTTCGATTGGTCACCGGACGGGACGAAGATCGTGTACAGCTCGAACTTTCCAACGGAATCGGACAGCGGGGAGATCGTCCTATACTCGTTCCAGACGGGCGAGCTGACGAATCTGACGAATCATCCCGCTTTCGACGCAAATCCGTCGTTCTCACCCGATGGGCAGCAAATCATTTTCAACTCTGATCGCGACGGCAACGCCGAGATCTATCTGATGAATGTCGACGGCACCGGTATTCGGCGTTTGACGAACGATCCGGCGAAGGAGGCGTTCCAGGCGTTCTCGCCCGATGGGACCCAGATAGTTTTCAATTCCAACCGCGACAATGAAAAGGTCGGCGTGTATCTGATAAACGTGAACGACGATTCGCAGCCGGTTAAGCTCTCGGACACGAAATACAATGCCGAGATCCGGCCGGGCTGCTGGTCCCCGGACGGGACAAAGATCGTCTTTACGAGCGACAGAGATGGTGACAAGTTCAATGTTTACTCGATGACGGTCGAGCCTGCGAAAGCGAAGGAGATCATGACCGATTCCGGTGACGAGGTGCGGGCGGTGGCGATCTCGCAGGATGGTAAATATTTCGCCCTCGGCGTGAAGGTCGCCGACGGAAAAGGCGAGCTGCGCATATTGGACATCGCCTCTGGACGCACGACAACTCTGACGTCGGCTGAGAATTACGACCTGATGCCGAATTGGTCACCCGACGGCAAGGCAATCGCATTTGCGATGAAGTCGGGTGGGAACACCGAGATTTTTACGATCAAAACCGATGGTACGGATCTTAAGAACCTGACGCACGACGACGCCCGTGACGGCGGGCCTGCATGGTCGCCCGACGGGTCGAAAATATTGTTTTCCAGCGATCGGGACGGCAGGTCCGAGGCTGTTCATTTGTTTTCGATGAATACCGACGGCAGCGATGTTGCGCGGTTTACGACGCGCTGGGGATACGAGATGACACCCGCCTGGTCGCCGGACGGTAAGACGATCGCATACGCATGTGATCGGCGAGACGGCTCGTCGCAGGTGCTGGATATCTTTGCGGCGGATCCGGCTGATCCAGGCACGGAGCGCGTACTGACCAAACGAAGATTCCATGATACTAATCCGAGTTTTTCACCGGACGGCAGCCGAATAGCATTCGTAAGTCAGAGCGATGGAAACTTTGAGATCTATCTGATAAACGCGGATGGTTCGGGACTCGTCCGAGTAACGCGCGATGCGGGCGATGATATGACTCCCGTTTTTTCTAATGACGGTGCGAAGATATATTTCGTTAGTAATCGATCGGGTAAGTTCGGGTTGTATGAGATGAACGTCCAGTGATGCGGGTAACTGGAGCGCAGGCATGACTGGAGCGCAGGCATGACTGGAGCGCAGGCATCCTTGCCTGCATGAGCGTCGCTTCGACGCGAAAAAGCGCCGGCAAGTCGAATCATTATTTTTTGACGCCGCTTTGCGTGGTTGACTGGAGCGCAGGCATCCTTGCCTGCATGAGCGTCGCTTCGACGCGAAAAAGCGCCGGCAAGTCGAATCATTATTTTTTGACGCCGCTTTGCGACGCTGACTGGAGCGCAGGCATCCTTGCCGGCAGGATCGT
>JANMUW010000044.1:0-2997 GCA_031392105.1 Acidobacteriota bacterium
GCCGTCTCGGTTCCGATCTATTCCGCTTCGGTGTTTGCCTTCTCCGATGCCGACGAAGGCATTGCGATTCATAACGAGGAGTTGCCCGGCTACTATTACGGACGCCTCGGAAATCCGACTCAGGAAGCACTGGAACGCGCGGTAGCGGAACTTGAATCTGGCGAGGATGCTCTGGCGTTTGCATCGGGGATGGCAGCAATATCTGCGTCGATCCTGACATTTGCGAAACAGGGCGATCATATCGTGGCCCCCGAGTCTATGTACTCGACTGCCACCAATCTTCTCGGCTACCTGAACGATCTGGGCATCAGTACATCCTTTGTTGATGCGACGGACGCGACTACTTACCGAGCTGCGGCCAGGGCGAATACGAAGATCTTTTGGATCGAAACTCCGTCCAACCCGCTTGTGCAGATCACCGACATAAAGGCCGTTATCGAGATAGCCCGGGATCTTGGGATCGCCACGATCTCGGATAACACATTCGCAACCCCATACAATCAGCGACCATTGGAACTAGGTGTGGATATTTCGTTACACAGCGCGACTAAATACCTCGGAGGACATAGTGATCTTACGGCAGGAGTTTTGGCGGGGAGAAAGGATCTTGTCGATCGGGCACGTCACGGACCTAGCAAGCTGTTCGGCGGCAACATTGCTCCGCAAGTCGCATGGCTTGTTTTGCGCGGGATCAAGACCTTGGCCCTGCGGATGGAGCGGCACAATGATAATGCATTCGCTATGGCGAATATGTTGGCTGAGCATCCAAAGGTCACTGCGGTCCACTACCCGGGCCTCGAATCGCATCGGAACCATCAAGTGGCAACGGAGCAGATGCGGGGCTTTGGCGGCATGATCGGTATGGATCTTGGAACGGCCGAGGCTGCGAAGGCTTTCGTTAATGGCGTGCGGCTTTGTACTTTTGCGACTTCGCTAGGCGGTGTCGAAACGATCGTCCAGCCGTCCGCATTGATGACGCATGCGGCGATTTCAGCTGCTCAGCGCGAGGCGGCGGGTATATCGGAGGGGCTGATACGGATGTCCGTCGGGGTCGAGTCAATCAAGGACCTTATACGCGACGTTCAGCAGGCTCTCGAGAGCACCTGATCATATCTTACTCAGGGAAAGCAATATATACGCATTGGCATATTTGACGGTCGAGGTGCTAATCGTCAGTCGCATAACGCGCTCACCGCATATATTCTTTTCATGGGACAAAAAGAATGGGGCGTGATCGCCCCATCCATCTCAAGAACCAAATTGATTCGACCTTTATAAGTCGTTACGCTCACCTTTCGACTTGCTCATACCGGTAGCCGCCTGGCTTTGTGGCAGCGGTGCTCCGACCGCATCCGATTTTACGAGAAGTTCCTCGTCAGTCGTATCATCCGGCACATCGGCTACGATCATCTTGCCCGAGTGCTTTCTGAAAGTTAGAGCGCCGGTGTCTTCATCTAACCCGACCGTCACGAAATCGCCGGTCTCTACCTGCTGCGTCGCAACAAGGTTCGATAACGGGTAAACGAGGAATCTCTCGATCGAACGCTTCAGGTGTCGAGCGCCGTACTTCAGATCAATTCCCTCGCCCAGCAAAAATTCCTTTGCTTCGACCGTGCATTCGAAAATGAATTTCGTACCGGCTGATTCCGTAATGCGGTCCTGCACCGATCTCAATTCGATATCGAGGATCTTCCGGAGATGGTATTCCTTCAGGCTCCTGAATACGACGACCTTGTCGATGCGATTCATGAACTCGGGCGAGAATTTTCTCTTCGCCGCTTCGAGTGCGGTCCGATAGATCTTGGTGTCGATCTCGCTATCCTCTTGCGGCTTGCCCGCCTTCGTCGGAGCGAATCCGATACCGCCCGAGATCATATCGGACATTTCACGGGCTCCGAGGTTCGACGTCATTATGACCACCGTCTTTGAAAAATCTACTCGCCGGTTATCACCCAATGTGAGTGTCGCCTTGTCGAGGATCCCGAGCAAAAGCTGCCAAAGCGAATCGGACGCTTTCTCGATCTCGTCGAAGAGGACGAACGAAAGCTTTGTGTCGTCTGTGTGAGCCTTGTCCAGATTCTCTTGAGTGAGCATGGGCGAAGTCTCGCGATGGCCAAGGTATCCCGGAGGGGATCCGATGAGCTTAGCGATCTCATGCGAGTGCTGAAACTCCGCGCAGTCGATCTTCACAACCGAATGCGCTTCGCCAAACAAAACTTCCGCCGCCGCTTCGACGACACGAGTCTTTCCCGATCCCGTTGGACCAAGAAACAACATCGTTCCGATCGGCCGCGAGGGATTGTTCATCCCGGCAAGGTAGATCTGAAACAGCCCGCTCACACGACGAACGGCTCTTTCCTGCCCGACAATGAGGGCGGACAGCTTGTCCTCAAACTCTTTCGCTCGCGGACTTTTTCTTTCCGGATCGAGCAAGATGCCTTTCTCCGAGCTTTCCTTTCTCTTGGCCGTTTCGTTCTTCATCTCTTTCTCCTGGTCACTGCTTTTATTCCGACGAGCTGTCGGACATTCCGGAAGACGCAATTTTAAGACCAGATATACCGAGAGCCTTCACGGCAATCCGTCGTAGTTAACGATGATTTCAAAATATTAGACGTTGGCTGGACGTAAAGGGTACAGGGTTGAGTTGTCCAGATGTTAGGTGAACCGGCCCGAGCCGACCGATCTGTCGATATTTATCGCATAAAAAAATGAATTGTTCAAGGAAAAAATGAATCTGCAAACCCGCTAATATGGGCTGATTTTGCTCATTGATCCCTCTGTTTCGGAAACAACCTAAATGTGCAGCGGCATACCAAAGCGTCTGAATTCGGGAAAACTGACGCCCTTAATCGTAATACTCCAGACCGAGATGCGTGATCAGGTCTTCACCCTGAAGATGGCGCAAGGTGTTCTTGAGCTTCATCAGTTGAATAAAAATGTCGTGCTCCGGATAAAGCCCCGGAGCAGTCTGGGGAGACTTGAAGTAGAACGACAGCC
>JANMUW010000271.1:0-3310 GCA_031392105.1 Acidobacteriota bacterium
TGCCGCGGCTGACGCGGCTGTCGGCGATGTATTCGCGATTCGGGTTGTGTTGGTCGTGTGAAGCCGGACGCTTTCGATTTGCAGCCCGAACATCGACGCCGCGACCTGTGCGATCTTCGTGTTCACACCCTGGCCCATCTCGACGGCGCCTGTCGAAACCGAGACGCTGCCGTCGGTGTAAACGTGGACGAGTGATCGCGCCTGGTTCATCGGCGTCTTTGTGAACGAGATCCCAAAGCAGACCGGCATCATCGCGACCCCTTTCTTGAAATACTTCGACGTCGCATTGAATTGGTCAGCTTCTCTATGAAGCGTGGCGTAGCCGTATTTCGAATCGCCCTGCGACCATGTGGTGATCGCGTCGCTCTCGGCTATCTGGCCGTAAGGGAATTCGTCGCCGTTGTCGATCAGGTTGGCTTTTTGAATATCAGACGCCGAGACGCCGAGTTTCTCAGCCGCATGCGCGATCGCTGATTCGATAACGAACATTCCCTGCGGTCCGCCGAATCCGCGGAACGCGGTGTTGGGGGGAAGGTTAGTTCGGCACGAGTACGCAGTCGCCGAAACGTTCGGAACGAAATACGAATTTGTGCAGTGAAATAAAGTTCGTTCAAGCACAGGCGGCGAGAGATCGGCGGAGGCACCGGCGTTTTGATAGAACGTCGCTTCGTAGGCGAAGATCTTCAGATCTTTGTCGAGGCCGATCTTGTAGTCGGCCGAATAGGGGTGCCGCTTGCCGGTCATCCGCATATCTTCCATGCGATGGAGCGCGTATTTAACGGGGCGTTTCGTCAGCTGAGTTCCGACCGCACAGATCGCGGCCCATGCATTCGCCTGATCTTCCTTCCCGCCGAATCCACCACCAAGTCGCTGAACATCAACTTCGACCTCGTGCATTGAAAGTCCGGTGACACGGCAAACAGCCCGCTGCACCGCGGTCGGCCCCTGCGTCGATGAATAAACTTTTAGCCCGCCGTTCTCAGTCGGAACCGCATAAGCTCCCTGCGTTTCGATGTAGAGATGTTCCTGGCCGTTGATGTCGGCACGTCCTTCGAAGACGTGGTCGCATCGGAGAAATGCGGCGTCACTGTCGCCAAGTTTAAACTTCTTCGGCGGGACGATCAAATCATTGTTCGCCGCAGCGATTCGCGGATCTGTCACGACTTCGAGCGGTTGGATATCGACGGTGATCTTCTTTGCTGCTTTGCGTGCGAGCTCTTCGGATTCCGCCAATACGATCGCAATTGGCATTCCCTGGAAATGAACTTCGTCGTCAGCGAGAAGAGGTTCATCGGGAATAATTCCGCCGATCTGGTTTTCACCGATGATGTCTTTTGCGGTGATGACGTGGACGACGCCTTCACTGGCTTTGGCTTGGGACGCGTCGATGCTTTTTAGTTTTCCGTGAGCGACCGGCGAATCAAAGACACACGCGTACAGCGTCCCCTGAACAAGTGGAATGTCATCCAGATAAACGGACTCACCGCGAACGTGAGATTTTGAATCGATGTTCTTCATTCGCGCCAGCGCGGACAGACAGCGGCATCCGAAAAATTCGTCACTCGCCCTCTCTCAACCGAGCGTTTGTTACCGA
Source organism: Acidobacteriota bacterium (assembly GCA_031392105.1). Classification (GTDB taxonomy): domain Bacteria; phylum Acidobacteriota; class Blastocatellia; order Pyrinomonadales; family Pyrinomonadaceae; genus OLB17. The sequence goes on from JANMUW010000271.1 coordinate 1,595, forward strand.
CTCGATATCGATAATATCCTGCGGGCGAGCGGACGTTGACTTGTTTGTTATGAGGTCGGCGGGGCTAATGAAATTCGCACGAATTCCATCGAAGTCTCCCTCGTGTCGATTTGGCCATGCTTGAGCAAACTCGACTCCGTCAATCGACATCAAGATATCGATCCGTACAGGAGGGCGGCCCATCTGAAAAAAGCCGTCAGACGCAAAGTCCGCTTCGGATAAGTCACCGACTGGAGCTCCAAACTCTCGTAGGGAAGAAAACACCTTCTTCGCGTTTTCTTCCGATGTATCGACCCAAATATCCAGGTCTTTTGTGTATCGCGGTTCCGAGTACTTCATCACCGCATAAGCTCCTACGATCAGGTACCTAACCTCGTGATCGTTGAAAGTGGACAAGATCTCTTTGTAGTCCGGACTCATTAATTTTCTTTTCGCTAAGATAAAATTCGACCAATTCCCACGCCGCATTAAAGATCGCCGCGTCGCCCTGCCGCTGCCAGAACTCTATGTCGAACGAGCGGTCCATATCCTTGATGTTTTTGCCGTGGCGCATCATTGTAAAATCGCCGTTTTCACCTTCAATTACAACTGTTTTCATACGTCGATTATAACGCAGACTCGCCGAACAATTCGTAGAAATGTGCCCGGAACAGCTGGCGTAGAAGCAGTCGCTTGTAATCCGCCGACCCACGTACGTCAGAGATCGGCGAGATCTCTGCTTGCATGATCTCGTTCGCGTCGGCAAGCGTTTCTGCATTCACCGGCTGGCCACGAAGGAACATTGATGTCTCTTTCAAGTACAAGGGAATTGGCGAAACGCCGCCGCAAGAGACGTGTGCGTCGATGATTATGTGGTCGACCGCTGAGAGAACCACCCCGTCAGCCGAAGCGCCTGCCACCCCTCTTTCGTAAGGCGGGGAGTTGTTCGTATGCGACTTTGGATAGACAGCTGACAACGCCGGCGGTATCCAACCAGCGCCTGGCGTGCTTTCGACAGTCAGTGAGATCGCCGTGTTTACAGTCGCGATGTCGAGATACGTTCGCTTACACACCTTTTCGAAATTGAAATGGAAGTTGTCGTCGCGTTTTTTGAATCGGATCGTCCTGATGAATTCCTGGTCCGTCTTCGCTAGTTTCTTGTAATCGATGTAGAGCTTTCGCAGCGGCATCTCGCGGCCATTGTTAAAAATGATGTCCGCATCGAGAGCGAGAAACCAGACCGTCATATCGCCGATCGGCGAAGCGTTGATAAAGTTGCCGGCGAGCGTCGCCATATTTCGGATCGGCGTCGAGGAGACGAGCTTCAGATGTTTGTACAGATCGGGAAAGATCGACTGCATGACCGGCGACTCGAGCAGGTCAGTGACGGTCGCTGACGCGCCGATCTCGACGAAGAGATTATTTTCGGAGATATGACGTAGGGATTCGTCATAGAAAACGTGAGTCGAGTCGGTCTGGGCGATCGCGTCCGGACGCTGGACGTAGACGTCTGTCCCGCCTGCGACGATGTTTTGAATCCCGCCTTTCGGCGGCTGATCGTTAGGCACCAATTCCTTAAGTCGAACGGCGACACCCATGAACCATTCCGGAACTACACCATTTTCGATCGATCGAAGAAGAGAACCACCCCGTCCGCCCAAAGCGGCGGCCATCCCTCCTTTGGAAGGAGGGGAGCTTCGCGCTTGCTCATTTAATTGGCACGCTGCTCGTTCGATC
>JANMUW010000072.1:0-11794 GCA_031392105.1 Acidobacteriota bacterium
GTTTGCTCATGAGCTTTACATGATCGACAAATCGGATTAAAGTTCACTCATCTCCCATGACGCCGTTCGATTATCGACAATTCTATCGTCGAAACTTGCCCCATATTCATTCTCCGGGCTCCACTCTTTTCACAACGTTCCGACTCGCGGGTTCGATCCCGAAATCTGTAGTTGCGAGTTATCAAAATGCGCGGCTTCTGCGAGAACGAGAGGCGAAGACGGATCTTGATCTGGCCGACTTCTACCGAGATTGGTTCAGAAAGTTCGACGAGATAATGGACAAAGCCGCGTCCGGGCCTACGTGGCTGACGCGTCCAGAGATAAGGTCGGTGATCTACGACAAGCTCTGTTATGACGACGTTTTAAAGTATCGTCTCGACGCGTTCTCCATCATGAGCAATCACGTACACGTCGTGTTCAGACCGAATCTGGATGAGCGGAGTTTGGAGGAGACAAAAATTGGCGAGCGGGTAATCTTCAAGAGCGGGCAGGACACGCTTGCGCAGATCATGCAGTCACTGAAGGGAGGTACTGCTCGACAATGTAATATGTTGCTCAAGCGTAAGGGTCAGTTCTGGGAGCGTGAAAGCTTTGATCGTGAGGTTCGTGATGACGCGGGATTCGTCAGGGCTGTGCGCTACACGCTCAAGAATCCCGTCAAGGCGGGTTTGGTAAAACGACCGATGGAATGGCCAGGAAACTTCCTGGCCGCACGGCTTCTCGATAAACCTTGGCTACAGGATTTGCTTAGCGGAGCAACAAACTAAAGTTTGTTGTCCTCGCGGACAGCAAACTTCAGTTTGCTGCAGATGGCGACCAGCGGGGTAAGAGCCACAAACTAAAGTTTGTTGTCCGTTAGAACTCTGCGTTTGCAGCCGACACGACTTTCTCCGCCGCATCGTTCATTGTTGTCGCGGGAATTATCCCGATGTCCGAATCGTGAAGTACGCGACGGCCTTCTTCGACGTTCGTGCCTTCGAGACGAGCGACGATCGGGATCGACACGCCGAGATTCTTCGCCGCGGCGACAACTCCGTTCGCGACCATGTCGCAGCGAACGATCCCGCCGAAGATGTTTATGAGAACTGCTTTGACGTTGTCATCCGCGAGGAGGATCTTGAATGCCTGTTCGACGCGTTCCTGCGATGCACCGCCGCCGACATCGAGAAAGTTTGCCGGTTCGCCGCCGGCGAGTTTGATGATATCCATCGTTGCCATCGCGAGGCCCGCGCCGTTGACCATGCATCCAATGTTCCCGTCGAGCTTGATGTAATTGAGATCGTACTTTGACGCTTCGATCTCGAGCGGTTCTTCCTCGTCAAGGTCGCGAAGGACGGCGTAGTCCTTGTGACGAAACATCGCGTTGTCGTCGAAGGTAACTTTTGCATCGAGCGCGATGAGACGATTGTCCTTCGTCAGGAGAAACGGATTGATCTCCACCAGCGACGCATCCATCTTCTCGTACGCATCGTAAAGCGAAAGCATGAACTTCGCCGCCTGATTGATCAGGTCGTTCGGAATACCGAGGCCGAACGCGAGCTTCCGAGCCTGAAATCCGCGAAGCCCGACCGACGGATCGATCGTCTCTTTCAAAATCAGTTCGGGCGTCTCTTCGGCGACTTTCTCGATATCCATGCCACCGGCCGACGACGCCATAAAAACGTTCCGCCCGGTCACGCGATCGAGGGTAATGCCAAGATAGAATTCTCGATCGATCGGCAAGCCTTCTTCGATCAAAAGCGTTTTCACCTCACGACCCTCGGGCCCGGTCTGATGCGTGATAAGTTTCATCCCGAGAATTTCAGACGCGATCCGCTTTGCCTCTTCCGGCGATTTGGCAAGCTTCACGCCACCGCCCTTACCCCGGCCTCCGGCGTGGATCTGAGCTTTGACGACAACGATGTCGGTGCCGAGCTCGCGGGCTGCTGCCTCTGCCTCTTCCGCTGTTCTCGCGACGATCCCGCGAGGAACCGGAACGCCATATTCTTTGAGCAGCGCCTTGCCCTGATATTCGTGAATTTTCATATGTTTAAGGGAGAATTTTATCCTGCCGCAAATAGAAAAAGCAAAAGATGCCCTTCTCGGACACCTTTGCTTTTTCAATCGAGATCGTCGCGAGCTAGACCAACCGGACGATCAGTTTCAGAAGCTTCCATTCATCGTTCCGCTTGACGTATTCGTATTCGAAGGTCATCGGGACCGGTTTTGTGGCGTACTTGCCTTTGACTACCAGAATGTCGAGGCCTTGCTCCGTCCGTATGTAGGGCTCGGGTGACAGCTCCGGGTCCATGGTGACCGCCTTCGCCAATATCGGCGTGATCACCCGTTTTTTATCGACGAAATCTTTGAAAGAATTCTTAAACTCTTCCTCGGTGTATGTGTTCTGGAAATCAAAAGACGCCTTTTCGTACATCTTCGAAAAGTCGTTTAGCGTAATGGCGTAATTGAAATCGGCTGTCGTTTCCGCGACGAGAGCGTCTAGAAGTCCCTTCGACGGAACTCCATCGGCGCTGTCGGTATCATCCGACGACGAATTTGCCGTGGTCGAGTTCGAATTTGCGCCGAGATTCGAAAGATCGAAATTCTTGCCGCACGTACAGCCAAGGGCGATCGTCGCAATTATGCCCAATGCGAGAATGCCGCTGAGCTTGTTGTCGGTTCCGAGGACGAGCTTGGGGATGAGTGTTTTCATGTTTTCAGTTAACTCCTGGGGCAGAAGCCTGGATAAGAGACCAGTGACAAGTTACAAGTGACCAGTCAGAAGTGGGAAATGAGAAGTGGTAATGAGAAGCGACTCGCAGTCGTCGCCTCCAGCAGCCGCACGGTTCAGTCGGGTTCTCGCCGCTTACTGTGAGCTTTCGACCAGTTTCAGTAGAGTGCGGATCGCGACGCCCGTCGGGCCTTTTGCCTGATGCGGACGCACGGAGTCGTACCATGCCGTACCCGCGATATCGAGATGAGCCCACTTCGCTTTGTCGATAAACTCCTGGATGAACACCGCGCCCATTATCGTTCCAGCCTTGCCACGTGGGCCGATATTTTTTATGTCGGCGATGTCGGATCTGATCTGCTTGCTGTATTCCTTGCTAACCGGAAGCTGCCAAAAATTCTCACCGGTTTCTTTTCCAAGAGCGATGATCTGATCGACGAACGCCTGATCGTTACCCATGATACCGGTGTTCTGGTCCCCGAGAGCGATTATGACCGCACCGGTCAGGGTTGCCATATCGACGATCCGCGTCGCGCCTTGCTGCTCTGCATACGCAACCGCATCGGCCAGGATCAGTCGTCCTTCCGCATCAGTATTCAATATTTCAATTGTCTTGCCGTTCATTGCCGTAACGACATCGCTCGGCCTACTCGCCTTGCCGTCCGGCATATTCTCGACTGCGGCGATCACGCCAAGTACCGGAACGGAAGGTTTCAGATGCGCGATCGCACGCATCGTTCCGATGACCGTCGCGCCGCCGGACATGTCGTACTTCATCGCCTCCATGCCTTCGGCTGGTTTGATCGAGATACCGCCCGTGTCGAAAGTGATGCCCTTGCCCACGAGTGCAAGCAGATCGCCCTTCTTACCGGAATTTCTCGCGGGGGTGTATCTCAGAACAATGAGCTTCGCCGGCTGTTCGGATCCCAACGAAACGCTGAGCAGCGAGCCCATCCCAAGCTTTTGCATTTTCGCTTCATCGAGGATCTCGCACTTTAGTCCTACCTCGCGGGCCATCTTCTGGGCTCGGTTCGCCATCTCGGTCGGAGTCAGGATATTTGGCGGTTCATTCGCAAGATCGCGGGTGAAGTTTATCGAGTCGCCGAGTGCCTGGCCACGGCTAAGACCCGCTTTCAAATCGCTGGCCTTCGCACCATCGACGTAAACCACGAACTTGTTGACCGCTTTATCGTTCTTGTCCTTTGTTTTGTACTTGTCGAGTTCGAACTGGCTTGTTATCGCACCCTGGGCAGCGTGTTGGGCCGATTCGGTCGCACTAGCATCGCTTCGTGAAGAAAACGCGACGCTTTTAGCGTTGCTTTTCCGGAGGGCCCGGGTCGCGGATCCCGCGGCAATTGCGATGTCACAGGGCCTGAATTCCTTCTTATCACCGACGCCGACGAGGAGAAGCCGAGATGCTTTGACCTTTCCTTTCGGAGTGAGTCGCAGGAGCGCAGTTTCACCAACCTCGCCTTTGAACTCCTCGGATTTGATCACGGCCGAGATGTGGCCGCCGGTCAATTTATCGAGGTCCTTTAAGACTCCCGACGAGGCCTTCTCGTTCTTGAAAACGGTCACCGCGAGGGCGTCCACGCCCGCTTCCGTAAAATTCGCTGAGATTCCCTGAAACTCCATTAACTACCTCGATTAAAAATATGCAAAAAGGGGTCTAATATCTATAACTTATCTCAAGTCTTCTTTCAACTGTTGCCGCGTTTCTTTGTCGATGGTTTTTTTCATCTGCGTCTCTCGTTTGTCGAAAAGTTTCTTGCCTTTCGCGACGCCTATCTCAAACTTGATCCGACCGTTCTTCCAGTAGAGTGAGGTGATAATGAGTGTCATCCCCTTCTGCATCGTTTCTTTCTCGAGTTTCTCGATCTCTCGCCGGTGCAGGAGCAGTTTTCTAGTCCTAAGCGGCTCATGATTCTGCTTGTTACCGTGCGAGTACGGCGAGATATGAGCGTTCAAGAGCCAGACTTCTCCATCTTTTACCGAAACGTACGAGTCTTTGAGCTGGATCCGGCCGGCCATTATGCTTTTGACCTCAGTCCCGAGCAAAACGGCTCCCGCTTCGAACTTGTCCTCGATATGATATTCATGAAACGCCTGACGGTTCGTCAGTATTTCGTTGTTGACGGGCATAACAATAGTTCAGAGTGCAAGCTTTAGCTTGTGGAACAGTAGCCAAAAAGGCAAGCGAACGGCTAAAGAACAAGCTAAAGCTTGCACTCTGAACCGCTATTTGACAACCCCGAGTTTCGCCACGTAAATTAGTCCATACGCTGGGAGATCGTCTAATGGTAGGACTGCAGTCTCTGGATCTGCCTATCGGGGTTCGAATCCCTGTCTCCCAGCCAATTTTCTGTACAGCAAACTTCAAGTTTGCTGACGCAACAACAAACTGAAGTTTGTTGTACCCCGAGTATGGACGGCTGGCACGAAACCGAGATACGCGTCCGATACGCCGAAACGGATAAGATGGGCATAGTCCATCATTCGAACTATCTCATCTGGTTTGAAGCCGGCCGCAGCGATCTGTGCAGAGCCCGAGGCTTTTCCTATAAGGAAATGGAAGAGCAGGACAATGCACTCATGGTCGTCGCCGAATCCTACGTTCGCTATAAATCCCCGGCCTATTACGAAGACGTCCTTACTGTTCGAACACAGGTTGCCGAAGTTAGGAGCCGCTCGATCCGCTTTATCTATGAGATCGTTCGGGCGAGCGATGACACTTTGTTAGCAGAAGGGGAGACGCTTCATCTCGTGACCGATGAAAACAAAAAAGTGAAGCTGATACCCGACGTCTACCGTGAGCGCCTTCTGGTTGAGCCATCCGGCGAAACTTCCGGCGCGTTTCCCGCCAATCAGCCGCCGAGTTAACTCCGACCTGCAACTTCTTCGGACTTTATCCTTAACAGTTAATCAATTATCCTCTCTGTATGCCTGGAGCTGATCGAGCCGAAATTTACTTCATCGCCGCCATGATGGTGTTGATCCTAATCCTGAGTTTCGCGTCTGTCTATTTTTTTATCAGGCAGTACAAAAAAGAAATGCGGGAAAAGGAGCTGCGTAACGAGAAGAAGCGAATGGAGTCAGGTAAGAAGGATTAATGCCGCACCCCCGGATATTAGTTGCATCGAAAGCCGCCCTCATAGTCGTTGATGTCCAGGAGGCGTTCCGAAATGTGATCGCCGATTTCGAATCTGTCGTTGCCAGAATCTCAATCGCAGTTCGCGGATTCCAAATTCTCGATCGCCCCGTTTTCGTCACCGAGCAATATCCAAGAGGCCTCGGACGAACCGCGAAGGAAATAACCGCGCTTTTGCCTCCCGATTTCGAATATATCGAAAAGACTGCCTTTAGCTCGTGCGGAGCGTCTGCCTTCGTCGACGGCTTGAGATCGGCAGGTGTGACCCAGGCGGTCGTCTGTGGTCTTGAGACGCACGTCTGCGTCAACCAAACCGCGCACGATCTGCTTAATGGCGGGTTCGATGTTCATCTTCTGAAAGATTGCGTCGCATCGCGGTCTGGCCGCGATAAAAAGATCGGCCTCGCCAAAATGTTCGGGAGCGGCGTTGTTCCATCCAGTGCCGAAATGGCGTTGTTCGAGATGATGCGCGACGCGACCCACGAGAAGTTCAAAGAAGTTCAGAAACTGGTTAAGTAGCCGCATGCCGGGCTCTGAGCCGTCTTCTTTGACCGGCGGCGCGCGAAGGCTTACCATTGAACTTCACGCTACGTTCAATGGACATACTATCCTCACTAAATCCTCAGCAGGTCGAGGCCGTAAAAACGGTCGACGGGCCGCTGCTTATTCTCGCAGGTGCCGGCTCCGGAAAGACCCGTGTAATAACGGTCCGGATGGCGTATTTGATCTCCGAAAGGCAGATCGAGGCACGGAATATTCTCGCTGTTACATTCACCAATAAGGCAGCCGGCGAAATGCGGGCTCGTGTCGAAGAGATGCTCAAAGGCCAGACCCTTAGGTCGTTTCCCCTGATCGCCACTTTCCACAGCCTCTGCGTCCGGATACTCCGCCAGGATATAGAAAAGCTGAACGAGGGTTACAAGAAAACGTTCACGATCTACGACACCGACGATTCGCAGAAGGTCATAAAGGCGTGCATAAAGGATCTCGGCCTCGATGAAAAACAGATCGTCCCCCGCGTCGTCAGAAACGCGATCAGTGCGGCGAAGAATCGCGGTGAAGACGTCGAGCTTTTTACTTCGCGCGTTGAAGCGACCGAAGAGAAACGAGCCGCGACGGCCAAGGTTTTCCGGATGTACGAAGACAGGCTGCGTATCGCGAACGCTCTCGACTTTGACGATCTGCTGATCAAGACGGTCAAGCTTCTCCGGACTGCGCCCGACGTGCGTGAAAAGTACAACGACCGATTCAAGTACATTCTCGTCGACGAATATCAGGACACGAACTCGCTGCAGTTCGCGATGATAAATTTCCTGACGGAAAAGCAACAGAATATCTGTGTGGTCGGGGACGACGCGCAGAGCATCTACGGCTTCCGGCAGGCGGACATCAAGAATATTCTGGATTTCGAACAGCACTTTCCGAATGCGAAAGTGATCCTTCTCGAACAGAACTATCGCTCGACCCAAACTATTCTCGATGTCGCCCACGCGATCATCGAGAACAACGTCAATCAGAAAAAGAAGAAGCTCTGGACGGCGAACGAGGGCGGCGAGCGGATCTATTATTACCAGGCCGGCGATGCCGACGGTGAAGGGCGTTTCGTCGCGTCGAAGATCGAAGAGTATCGAAGAAAAAATGCGAACGAAAGGGTCGCGGTTCTCTATCGCACAAACGCGCAGTCGCGCGTGTTTGAAGAGGCGCTACGCCGGCTGCGGATCGATTACAACATTGTCGGCGGATTCTCGTTCTACGAGCGTGCAGAGGTAAAGGACGTGATCTCATACCTCAAGCTTGCGCTAAATCCGGCGGATGATATTGCGCTTCTCCGTGTGATAAACACGCCGCCTCGCGGACTCGGCAAGACGTCGATGGACGACCTGCAGTTTCGTGCGAAAGAGAGGGGCACGTCGTTGTGGGAAACGATCGCGGTGCTGACAGAGCCTACATCTGGCGTCGCCTCGGCGCTGACGGCTCGCGCGAAAGAAGCATTGCGCGCTTTCAAGCTGATCATCGAGCGACTTCAGAAAACGGCCGGCCAGGTCGAGGGGACCGACCGGAACGTTTCCGATGTTGTGATCGCGGCTATCGATGACACCGGCTATTCGCTGATGCTGCGATCGGAAAATTCAGATGACGCGGAAGCCAGATTGGAAAACCTGGAAGAGCTTGTGAACGCCGCGGTCGACTACGACAAGTCTGAGGACGTGGGCCTGCGTGATTTTATTGACCACGCGGCGCTGACAGCGGACACGGACAAGTATGATCGCAACGCGGGCGTTACGCTCATGACCGTTCACTCGGCTAAGGGACTTGAGTTTCCGGTAGTTTTCCTCGTCGGGTTGGAGGACGGGATCTTTCCGCACTCGCGCAGCCTTAACGACGATAAAGAAATGGAGGAAGAGCGCCGGCTCGCATATGTTGCTATTACGCGTGCCGAGAAAATTCTCTATGTGACGCACTCGATGCGCCGCCGCGTCTACGGCGAAGAGATGGCGGCCGAACCATCGCAGTTTTTGAACGAGATGCCGCTTGAGCTGATTGAGGACCTTTCATATGGATCGTCCTGGCTGTCGTACGCACGCGGATCGACTGCGACGGCAAACCGTGCTGCGGCAAGTGCGCTTCGCGGCGAACGACCGAAGATCAACAAGCCAAAGAATCTTTACACGGGTAAAACTTATAACAGCAGCGAAGCGATCTCAGAGTTCTTCAAGAAGAAAAGCGATCCGCAGTCAGCCGCCGGCGATCGGCCGATCGGAACGAGCGACCGAGTCGGGTCAGATCGGGAAAATTCGGAACGGCCACTCTCCGGATTCGATAAGCTCCGAAGTCAGGCGACTCCCAAGAACGAGATCGCAAATCGAAAATCGCAAATTGAAAATCCTACCTCCTTCACCGCCGGCTCGCACGTGAAGCATGGAAAGTACGGTCGCGGTCTAGTCCTTCGGCGAGAGGGAACCGGCGACAACGTCAAACTTACTGTTAGTTTTCCCGGTTACGGGCAGAAAAAACTGATCGAAAAGTACGCGAACCTCGAACAGGCATAACGCTTGCACTTGCTTTCTCAGAACCGAATAGTTGTACGAATTCAGGTCATACTTTGAGGAGGGCAAGGTCATGCATGAGATGAAGGACGGACTCGTCTTGCTGGCGGGCATAGTCGTTACGGCTATTCTCGTCGCAGCAGGTTGTCAGCCAGCGGCAACGAATACGACCGTAGTCAACACGACGACGGTCAATAGGAACGCGAATATTAATTCGAACACCAGCGTCACCACCACCACTACAACGACAATCACGACCAGCGAGCCGGAACAATATCAGGCAAACATCAAGTTGACGCTTGAGACGCTTGGTGAAGCGCAGAAAGCAAGCATGCCGCCGCTTGGGGCCGTTGTTGCGCGATCCGGAGCTGATCGGGTAATGGAATTTGCCCTTCCGACGGGTGAGAAAGTTATTTACCTCGACAAGGGCGGCATGAACTACGTGATCCTTCCTGGCCGTAAGCAGTATGCAGAACTAAGCAAAGAAGCTGTCGGCTTCGAGGTGCGTAGGCTGTTGATGCCGGACCAGATCGTAAGCCAGGTCAAAGCCATTCCGGGTGTTCGCCTCGTCGGAGAAGAAATGGTGAATGGCCGCAGTGTCGTGAGGTACGCATACAGCGGTTCGGCCAATACGCAAACACAGGCGGGAACCGTTGCAACAGAATCCTTCGTGCTCGTCGACAAGGAAACCAATCTCCCCGTGCGGAGCGAAACGGTTTCGCAATCGCAAAGCGGAGGAAATGTCCAAGGCATGAACGGCTTGCGGATCGTGACCGAGATGACGGACATCAAAACAACGCCGGACGCGACGATATTCACACTGCCGGCGGAGTATCAGAAAATTGACGCGGAACAGGTCAAGGCCCAGGCGAATTTGATATTCAGCACTATCGCGGCCGTCGTCGGCCAAATGGTGAAGCAAGCGCAGGCGCCGGCAACATCGCCTTCGCCGATGGTCTCACCGGCGAGATAACCTATGGGACGACTCGTCATTGGACTTATTATCGGCATACTTCTCGGCGGTGCGCTGACGTTTTATTTCTTCGTCGGCGTACCGCGAGCGGTGATCGCACCGGGTACGCCGATCCAGCCGCCTGATCCGAACGGCTCTCCGGCGGGGAGCGCGCAGATCGTACTAAGACAGCAGTTTCTCAACGAGGCCTTGGGTACGATCTTTCAGGAGATGAATGCTCCGGCGTTTCCGCTTAGTGAGCCGTCGGCCGATTGCGAAGGCAGGATAACGATCCAGCGCGAGGGAAGCGGCGTGCAGACCGGGGTGAGTTTCGACAACGATCGAATTACTTCCCCTTTGGCTTTTACCGGAAGCTACGCGTCGCCGTTCGGATGTTTACGATTTGCAGGCTGGGCACAGGCGAATTTCGAGATGCGATTCGATCAACAGAACCAAGTCGTATTCGGGCAGATCAATGTGGAAACCGTGAATCTCGATGGCGTCAATCCGGTGGTCTCCGCGCTCGTCACACCGCTTGTGCAGTCGACCCTGAACACGCGAGTGAATCCAATCCGCATTCTTGACGGCAAGCAGATCGCGATTAATTTACCCGTCGCTGCCGCAAATGGAAATTTGCAGGCGTCGGTGACGGACGTTCGAGCTGAGGTAAAAGACAAAGCACTCAATCTATACGTGATCTATGACTTTAACGGCGGGCCGTTGTCGGTAATACCCGTACAGTAATGAGCGCCTACGCTCGGCTCAAAGCGTTGCGTACCTTGACACTCCAATGCGTATCACCGAAACTCGGCTTCAGATGACGAACAAAATCTTACTGCTTGGAGTTGTTCTATTTGCGGGTTTCGGCTGCGGGATCATTGATCGTGCACGTCAGGCGGCGACCGAGCCCGATTCTAACACGACGAAGATAGAGGTGAATTCGAACAAGACTCTTACCGATACAGCGCTCGATGCTGCCGTCGGTGAAAAGAAGATGGGTATCGTCGAATGCGACGAGGCGATGGAAATTTTGGTCGCTCAGGCGAATGACCCGGACGATAACTTTGTGACCAAAGCGGTGAAGAAGACCGCATTGAATTCGTTTCGCGATCACGTTAAAAAGAGTCTCGAAGAGAGCAAAACCGACAAGAAAGAACTCGCGAAGTTCTGCCGGGAGTTCAGGGATAATCTGGAAGACTCGGCTACCGACGCGAATTCGAACACGACGCAAAAATAACCACCTTATTAAAAATGAAAATGCCCGCCCCGTGAAAACGGAAGCGGGCATTTTCTGCGGCCTGGGAAAGGCGGCAATCTTAAACGCTCATGATGTCCTGCTCTTTGTGTTTCGCAAGCTCGTCGATCTTGCCGATAAAGCTGTTCGTTAGTTTCTGCACTTCGTCGAGGCCGCCCCTTTCCTCATCCTCGGAAACGATCTTGTCTTTCAACATTTTCTTCAAAGTGTCATTTGCGGCGTGACGGATATTCCGGACCGCGATCCGATGCTCTTCTGCGATCTCGTGAACTTGTTTTGCCAGCTGCTTACGTCGCTCTTCGTTGAGTGCCGGAACCGGTAGGCGAATGATCTTACCGTCGTTCGAAGGATTCATTCCAAGGTTCGCCGCGATGATCGCCTTTTCAACGGCATTCACCTGCGAGATGTCCCACGGCTGGATCGTTAGCGTCTGGGGTTCGGGTACAGCGACCGACGCCATTTGGTTCAAAGGTGTCGGTGTTCCGTAGTAATCGACCATAACGGTGTCGAGCAATCCGACCGTCGCTCGCCCGGTCCGGACATTCGAAAGCTTTCGCTTGAAGTCCTCAACCACCGCGTCCATTTTCGGTTTCGTTTCGTTTGTAACAGTACTAGCGCTCATTTCTTTCGTAGAGCAGGCTTTCGAGCCTGTTCGTTTTATGCGGCAGGCTGGAAAGCCTGC
>JANMUW010000091.1:0-16570 GCA_031392105.1 Acidobacteriota bacterium
CCCCTCCTTACAAAGGAGGGGTGCCGAGGCTTTGCGAGGCGGGGTGGTTCTTATGTTTCAGTTCTCAAGAAATCGAAACAAAACTCCGCTCGTCACTAGGTCGCACAAGAACCACCCCGTCAGCCGAAGCGGCTGCCACCCCTCCTTCGTAAGGAGGGGAACTTTTTTTCTTTTATTTCTCTCTTGAAATACCGACCTCCGTACGAGAGTCCTTGCTCCTTCAGACAAAGGTGCAAAAACTTAGTAGGGTGCCCTCGTTGTCAGCTCTCAACGCAAAAGAGAAATCGAAACATAAACTCCCCTCCTTACAAAGGAGGGGTGCCGAGGCTTTGCGAGGCGGGGTGGTTCTTTGTCGGCGACCCAAAACGAAAAGTTAGCTCACTTCTCGCTTTTCGTGGTCCAAATTCCAATCAACCTCTTCCGGCTTTCCATCTTCGCTTCGAAGTCGGGAAGCGAGCGCACGAGTTCTTCGAGATGGATGAGAAAGTCGGGTTCGCGGAATAACTCGCGCACCTCCGGAAGAAAATCGGCAATCTTTGCATAGACAAAGACGTGTTCCGTGTTCGCATCGAGGAACATCTTCCGGTCTATACCGTCGTTGAGCACGAGCGAGCACGCGGTGTCCCAGTAAGACACGACCATCCGGAAATTCGCGCTCGCACGCTCGCCGCCACGATAGAGCGCGACGATGTCCATCGCCGACTCCGGTGCGAACTCCGAAAAGTACCACTGCCTCGCGGCGCGCATCTGTTTGTTCCGCCGAAGCTCATAGAGTTTCAGGATCGCCATCGTATCTTGCGGACTTCCCATTCATTTCTCCTTTCGTGTACTTAGTGTGCTTGTATGTTGATTAACGGCCGAAACACCTCCGGATTCCGAGCCTTCTTCTCCGTGTTTTCGGTGTGTTCAGTGGTCAAATGGTTCGCGACCTTTTCTAACCACAGAACACACGGAACGCACGGAAAAGAAAAGAACACGGAAGCCTTCGTGATTTGGGTTTTTAAGAAGACGACCACGATACACACTAAATGACACGGATCAAATCAAAAGTAGAAGTTACCCTAGATCGATCGCTTCTCGCCGGGCCGCGTATCGAAATGCACCCGCAATCAGATCCGGCTTTCCAGTGCGTTTCGATCTGCAGAATTCCAGATTTCGCTTTGCTTCCGGCAGACGGTCGCCTGACATCGTTAACGCGGTCGCGAACTGATCCTCTGCCGCGGCAAGATCGCCTTTTATCGCAAGGATGACACCTAAATTATTGTGGCTCAAGTTTGCGTCCATGCTGCCGAATTCGATCGATCGAACGAACGCAAGTTCAGCCGAGGCAACGTCTCCGACCGCAAGCCGTGCGAAGGCGAGGTCGAACCACGCTTCACCGTTTTTCGGGTCCATGCGTAGGAGTTGTTCGAACGCCTGTGACGCATCTTTCCAGTTTCGCTTCCGGACCTTCGCCATCCCGAGTGCGTAGTGTGCGAGAGCATAATCCGATTTTAGAAGGATCGCAGACTTGAAATGGTTCGCCGCCACGTCGAACCGATCCGTACGAAAGTAACAGACCCCGATGTTGTAATGCAGGCGGGCACGATAACCGGCTCCGAGATATTCGTTCTCTGAGGTAAAGAGCGCCGTCTTGTAGCTCTTGAGTGCGTCGTCGAACCGGCCGGCGTTCGCTTGCCTCGTTCCTTCAGAGAAAAGCTTGTTAACGATTGGTGACTGGGCCGCAACATTCAAGCCGAAAATAAATAGAAAGACGAATGAAAAGAATCGCATATTTCCAAATCTCCTTGGACTCGTTCGAGTCTGAAGGGAAGCTTAGAAAATGCGCGGCTTTATTGTATTTCGGAGGCTTGCGGTTTGTGTTCTGAGATTGCGGTGAACAGTGGCCACTGACTAGTGACCACGCAAGGAAGGTCGCGGTCTTGTCCCCAAAGGGGACGAACCTATAAAGCCTAGGGTGAGGGCGAAGCCCGGAACCCTAGGTAAGGTAACAAAATGAAATCGACCCTGAAGGGGTCGGACAATTGATTGGGGTTGTTCGACCCTTTCAGGGTCGCATCGTATTTTTTCGCTATCCTAGGGTTACGCTCGCTTCGCTCACTCACCCTAGGCTTTATAAAGTTGTCGCCTTTGGCGACCTCGGCAGGTCAATCTACTGCCTACTAGCTACTAGCCTCTCGCCACACCTTCGGTGTCAGGCTGGTGAACTTGCGGAAAAGCGATGTGAAGTGGCTTTGATTCTTGAAGCCCGTGCGAAGGCTGATCTCGACTATCGGCAGGTCCTTTTTCGTCAGCAGCTCCTTTGCACGCTCGATGCGCTGCTGCATCAAATATTGCTGCGGCGTCAGGCCGGTGGTTTTGCGGAACGCACGTGCAAAATGAAACTGGCTGAGATCGGCGACGGTGGAGATCTCCGCAAGGCTCAGATCTTCCTCGAGATTCTCATTTATGAATTCTTTCACACGGCGAAGCTTGTATCCTGAAAGTCCGCCGATCACGCTTTGCATCGCCGGTTTAGAGGTTCCGTAATTATTCAGCAGATGAAGCGTCAGCGTCTGGATCAGTGAATCCGAAAATAATCTTCCGGAAGGCGTGGACGAGCCCGCTTCGGCAAGCAGCGCGAGCCCGAGATTTAGGATGAGCGGATCGGTCTGCTTATAAACTTCGCCAAATTCGAATCGCGACGAGATGCCGTTATCGATTGCGGCCCGATCAATGAACGCCGGGTCTAGGACGATCATCATGTTGTCGAGCCTCTTCTCCCAGAAGGCGCTTATGGATTGTCCGGCAGGCGTGATGCAAAGATTGCCGCTCACTCCTTTTGTTGCGATAAGCTTTCCGTTCGCCGAGAGTTTCTGCGTCGTCAGTGCGCCTGAGATAGCGACGTTGATCTCGTGAAACGTATTACTATGCTCAAGCATCCTTCCCGGCATCACGTGGGCGCGATGGATCCGAATGCCCTGCCATTCACCGACTTGCCTTGAAAGGTAAGGCTCGACCTTTTCTGATTTCCATTCGATCTGCATCAAAATCCTTTGTAACTACTTTTGTGACAAAAAGCAAGGGTTCGAGAGTGACGAGTGACGAGTGACGAGTGACGAGCGATGGGGCCAACTTAAGTGAATGACCTATCCATAGCTAAACTCGTCACTCGTCACTCGTCACTCGTCACTTATCTTCACTATTCACCAGCATCGTGTTTGGCGATCGCATCCTTGGCGCAATCGTCGCAACAGACGGTGAGCTCTTTGCCGCCGACCGTTACCTTGACTCCGCCGTCCTTGATCTCCCAATCACACACCGGACATTTTTCTTTAGCCATAATAACCTCCCTTGGTTTTGAAATCGATGAGTTGTTTTCATCACAGGAATACTAGCTGTTTCCGTCCGTCCTTCGCTGTCGGATTCTTGCTCGTTTTTCGCGACTGGTTACGATTTTTTCTTAACGCGGATTAGGCGGATGTGGGCGGATCAGAAAAAATTGGGGACGCTTGCCTGGCCTCGGGCCCGTGAGACGGTGGATCAAGAAAATCAGTTTGGCTTTATCCGCCATGATCCGTCTAATCCGCGTTCAAGAAAGCTACAGCTATCTCGAAACCGCGCCCGTCCTCGCCACGTTATCTGCGGGTAGAGTGCTTATCGCTATGCCTTTCGATATTCCGACGGCGTTGTTCCAAACTCGCGTCGAAAGACATCCGTGAAGTGGCTATGGCTCGAGAAGCCGAGATCGAAAGCAATTGAAGTAATGTCGTCGGATTCGGGAAGCCGCTCGAGAGCTGCTCGCAGGCGAAGCTGCGTCAGGTATCGATGCAGCGGCAATCCTGTCTGCTGCTGAAACATCCGCGCGAAGCTGAACGGCGACGCGTTAACTGCGGCCGCGACCTCGTCGAGCAAGACGTTCTCTCCGAGGTGTGCCGCGAGATACTTTTTCGCAGCTTCGGTTCGATCGACGTGGTCCTCCAAAGTCGAAACGCGTTTTTTCGGCTTTGCCCCGCTGTGCTCGAACGCGGCTGCGAGGACGTCGGCGATAAGTTGAAGACCCGTGATGTCCGCCCACAAAGGCTCAAGCGGTTCGGCAGCGACGCGTTCGAGGCGCCGCACGTACTCGCGATGACGCCAGAAAAGCTCGTTATCACACGGGCCCTCGGTGAACGCGAAGGGCGAATCTTCACGGTCGTCGACCGAGGGATCGAGCTCCCGAATTATGTCACGGAGGATAGTTTCTGCAACGACGAAAGACGTCCCGCGATCGCCGCAGTCGCCCGGGTGGCTCACACGATAAACGGAGTCTCTTGAAAAGAACGTCGATTGATTTACGTCGGCGGTAGAAGTGCGTTTTCCGAAATGCCTCGAGAAAGCGCCGTGGCGCATAAGGACAATTCCATTGACAGCCGACTGCTCTTCAGCCGAGTGATCGTGAGTGGTGTCGCGGCAGATGTAGTCGCGCACGCTGATCATCGGGCTGTCGTAAAGGGTTTGGAATGTCAGCAGCTCCGGATCCGGCATTTATTCATCGTACCCGCGGCCACAAGCGGACAGCAAACTTAAGTTTGCTGTCCTGTCCTAGTCAACGGCAAAGCTCACGTTCACGACCGCCGTCATATCCTTCTCGATAGTTGATGTGTCGTACACACCATAGTCGGAAACGTCGGTCGAATCGGCCGCCGTTATTTGAAGGACGCCCATCTTTGCCGATCGAACCGCACCGATCGAGTTTCCGGTGCTCTGCGCAATTCGCTCAGCACGCTCTTTCGCGTCCTTTGCGGCTTCACCGAGCATCTCGATCTTCAAATCTCCGATCGGTGTGTAGTAATACCTCGGTGCAGCCGACTCAACCAGTATTCCCTGATTGATCAGCTCAGTCGCTTCGCGTGCGACCTGTGCGATCTTTGCGACGTCTGTCGAGCGAACCTCGACACTTTGCGACAGAGAGTAGCCCGTGATCTCCGACGTTTCATTGCCGTCGCTGTCACGGCCCTTGAGCTGTGTCGTGGTGATCGACGAGACCGTCATCTGGTTTTCCGGGACGCCTTTGCTTATCAGGTATTCTTTTATCCGCGGCACACTGACCGCGAGCTGTTTGTACGCATCCGACAAGCCCGGTGCCTGCGCCGATACACCGGCGCTCCAGATAACAAGATCCGACGCGATGCGGCGCTTTGCCGAACCCGTAACGGTGATCGCCTCATCGCCTTTCTTCGTGCGGCTGTAGGCCCAGCCGAGGATCATTGAAGAGATAATCAAACCGAGAGCCAGCGACGTTCCAATGTTAAATAAGTTGTTGTTTCTTTCTCCGTTCATGTTTTTGTGTCGTCCT
The DNA here is from genome assembly GCA_031392105.1 of Acidobacteriota bacterium. Classification (GTDB taxonomy): domain Bacteria; phylum Acidobacteriota; class Blastocatellia; order Pyrinomonadales; family Pyrinomonadaceae; genus OLB17. The sequence continues at coordinate 5,318 of JANMUW010000091.1, forward strand.
CCGTGAGCGACACTGCGAATCTACGCGAAGTCTTTGCGGCGTTGAATGACACTATGCACGTAGCCTGGGTGTGGATAACCACACCCCGATTTTGGATTCTAGATTTTGGATTTTGGATTTCGGATACGATCAGCGACCCACATTGCAAATACATGCTCCGGCAGTTACGATTGGCATTAGAAAATAAACCAAAAAAGGAAGTATTGTCATGAAATTTCCAGGTGGATTCGATATCAATTCGATGATGAAGCAGGCCCAGCAAATGCAGGAGCAGATGGGCAAAGAAATGAAGGAGACCGTCGTCGATGCTTCGGCCGGCGGCGGTGCCGTGTCGGTCAAAATGCGCGGCGATTTTGAAGTGATGGAAGTGAAGATCTCACCCGATCTGGTCAAGGACGGCGATGTCGAGATGATCCAGGATCTGACCGTAGCCGCACTCAACGAAGCTCACCGAAAGATCGAAGAGTCACTCAAAGGCAAGCTTGGCGGAATGCTTCCGCCGGGACTTATGTAAATGCGGAACGCGGAACGCGCAATGCGGAATTCGACCGCCAAAATTCCGCATTCCGCATTCCGCATTATTATGCTTGATTACTCCGAACCGGTCGCCCGGCTTATCGACGAATTCAAACGGCTGCCGGGCATCGGTGGCAAATCCGCGCAGCGGCTGGCGTTTTATATCTTGCGGCGTCCGCAGGCCGAGGTTGATAACTTCATCGATTCACTGCGTGAAGTGAAAGAGAAGATCATCTTTTGTACGACTTGCAATAACCTCACCGACGTCGATCCATGCATGTACTGCTCGAATCCGAAACGCGATCGCGGCGTTATCTGCATTGTCGAAGAGCCGTACAATCTCGTCGCTGTCGAAAAAACCCGCTCATTCAGAGGCCTCTATCACATTCTGCACGGTTCGCTTTCGCCGATTCGCGGTGTCGGGCCGGACGAGTTGATGCTGCCGAACTTACTGCCGCGCCTGATGCCTGAAAACAACGAAGGCGTCGAGGTCCGCGAGGTGATCGTTGCGACCAATCCGACCACGGAGGGCGAGGCGACTGCGAATTACATCGCTCGTCTTCTGAAGCCGCTCGGCGTTCGCGTCACACGGATCGCGATGGGAATGCCGGTTGGTTCGGATCTTGAGTACGTCGATGAAGTGACGATGGACCGGGCGTTGGCGAACAGACATGAGATTTGATGTTAATGCGGAACGCGGAGTGCGGAATGCGGAATTCGGCGGCGGGAGTCAGAACCGGGAGCGGTAGCGACTGGGTCTCCCTTTGCCCACAGAGCGCCTCAATTCCTAGTACGGTCGTTTTACGATTCGATGACCCGATTAGAACCCGTTTGGCTGTCGGGACACCCGGTCGCTACCGCTCCCGGTTCTGACTGCTGATGCCATCTAGATTCAAGAAACTCACCCTTCCCGATCTAATTCTCAACCGTCCCGGTACGCTTACCTTCCGGTTCATTCTCGCGATCTTCGGCATCGCGCTCCGGTTTTTCTTCCGGCGAATTGAAACGGTGAACGCAGATGTCGTACCGAGCGGGACCGGCGTCATATTTGTTCTCAATCATCCAAACGGACTTATAGACCCTGCCCTTGTGTTTGTCGCGCTCCCGCGAAAGATATCTTTTCTTGCAAAGTCAACGCTCTTTCGAATGCCGGTGATTTCATTTTTGCTCCGGAACGTCGAGGCGTTGCCGCTTTATCGTCGGATAGATGCGGGCGAGGATGTCTCGAAAAATCAAAAGACATTCGAGCTCTGCAGTGAGTTGCTCGAACGCGGCGGATCGATCGCGCTTTTTCCCGAGGGCGTATCGCATAACTCACCAAAATTACTTCCGATGAAAACCGGCGCGGCGCGGATCGCTCTTGGTGCGGCGGCATCAGGCGACGAGCCAATCGAGGTCAAGATCGTTCCGGTCGGGCTCTACTACACGAACAAGACCACGTTTCGGAGTGAGGCTCTGCTTCATTTTGGTGAACCTTTTATCGTACCGAGAATCGATCCTGATCCGGATGGCCAGCCGCCGAAGGATGCAGTTAAGGATCTCACGATGAAGATCGAAGAAGAGCTGCGCGATGTGACCCTCAATGCGGGATCCGAGGCTGAACTCCATGTCGCGAAGATCGCGGAGGAGATTTTCGCGTCTGCTGCCGAGAACGAGAACCTCGGCGAGAAGCTCGACTTTCTAAAAAACTATATTGCAGATACGGCCCGCGGAGAGCTTTCGCGGTCCAACAGCTCGCTCGCCGAACGGCTCCGCGAATATGACGCACGGCTCGGCTCGTTCGGTATTGAGCCGCAGCATCTCTCCCTCGCCGAACTGACCCAGCGGTTCGTCGTTTATCGAGCCTTCATACAGACGTGGGTGTTATTGGTTTTGTCGCCTCTCGCATTATTCGGTGCGATCTTACATGCCCCCGCATATCAGCTATGCAAGCTCGTCGCGCACCTGTATTCGCGTCACGGAGCGGATGACGTCGCATCGACTGTAAAAGTACTCGCGGGCATGGTGTTCGTACCGCTGACCTGGCTCATCGCTACTGTCGTTTTGTACTTTCTTTCAGGCTGGCAGCTCGCGCTTGCTTCGCTTCCGTTCTCATTCCTATGCGGCTACGCTGCCCTTTACTCGCTTGAGGAGATCGAGGAAATGCGTGGTTGGGCGAAAGCGATCTGGCTGTTTTTGACGAAGAAGGAGAAGTTCTTGAGGTTGTTTGTTGAGAGAAGGGAATTGCAGGAAGCGTTGAGGGAATTTGACTAAGAGGAAATGCGGAACGCGGATTTCCTGCAGTCAAGTAATTCCGTGAAATCAACGCTTTGTAGAAAAGAAAGCTAGCCGCACATAATCCGCAATCCGCAATCGTTAAAATCTCACTTTCTCTTCCTCCGCCATGTCGGAAGCGCTGCGCGAATTCTTCCACTCGGCTTCGGTCTCGTAGAAATTAACGTCAAAGGTCAGCAGGCTCTTAACCGGAATTCCTTCGAACTCGTTCGGAGCATCTTCAAATTTCGCGATAACTCCGCAGCCGATGACTTCGGTGCCGATCTCTTTACAGAGCTGGAATGTTTCCTGTATCGCCCGTCCGGATCGAAGAATGTCGTCGACGACAATGACGGGGTGAACTTCCGATTCGCTCATATACTGACGAAACTGGCGCTTGCCTTCTTCCATCTCGGCCCAATAGATCTGTTCCGCACTCAAAGCTTCGCGAACGCCGAACGCAACCATGATCCCACCCGGGCTCGGGCTGATGACCGAAACCTTCGGCAACTGACTCGCGATCGTCTTCTCCATCCGGAAAAGGCGGCTCAGGCCGACCGACAGGATGCGAGCGTTGTCGTAATAGCGGAAGGCGAGCGGCATCTGGAAGTAGTGCGATGCGTGTTTGCCGTTCGGATATACAAAGTGGCCCTTGCGATACGCACTCGTATTCTGCAGTATGCTCATCACCGATTCCGGCGACGGTACCAAATCTATTGCTGAATCCATGTTTTAGCTCCAGGAAGTTTCAAGTCGAAGGTTTATCTTAAACAGCTACTGAGCGATTTTCAAATCATGTGCAGTGACCGCGGAGTTGGTTAGTGGCCTAGGACACTACCAGGAGTCGATTCCGGATGAACTCTTCTTAATTTATCCGTGCCATTCGGTGTGTTCAGTGTGTTCGGTGGTTTGCCTTGAAAAGCATAACCACGGAATACACGGAAAACCGGCAAGCCCAAGGGGAAATGCCGTCACCTCAAAAATTGTTTGATCACGTTTTTCTGAGATTGGGGTAGGCCATCCGGCAAGCTGTTTCGATCGAACCATCCTAATTCAAGGATCTCACGACTCTGCACGGTCGCTTCGCCAGCTGAAACCGCGGTGAAAAGAATTTCGACGTGTCGCCCGATCGTCCGAACGCGGAACATCTCGACATTCTCCATCGCCATTCCGGTCTCTTCGAGTATTTCGCGCCGGATCGCCTCTTCAGGCTGTTCGTCTCCAGCCAGAAATCCGCCCGGCAAACCCCATCCCGAAAATGGTCGGAGCACGTGATTCAATAACAAAACTTTTCCTTCCGCGTTCGTGATCACCGCCGCAGCCGAAACGGTAAATTTCTGTTGTGTGGTGCGAATGATCTTCAAGCGCATCCACGGTGGAAGCGCTTTCCATGCGATCCCGATTTGTTTCCTTAGCATCTCAATAGATCGAACAGCCGATTCCACTCACCTAATCTCATTCGCGGCTCCGGCCATCCAGTAGATAGTACTTTTCTCATAGAGGATTCACGAATGAAAGCAAGTAGTTCTTGCAAACTCGTCTCGATGATGAACCGAAAAAAGGGAGCCGTCGAAACGGCTCCCTTTCGAATGACGAGCGGAGTCGCTTTATTTGAGCGACGCGTCATCGACCCGGAACGTCGTAGTCAGAGAGCTGTCCGTTGTTGCACGGAACTGCACTCTTACGGTCTGTCCCTTGTACGCCGCGAGGCTAAGCGACTTCTGGGAGTAAACGCCTGCAGTTCCTTTGTTCAGATTGCTGTACGTCGCGGGCGTCGCCAATAAAGTACCGGCAGTGTTGCGAACCTCGACAAACAACCTGTCGTATTGAGTCGTCGTTGTCGTTTCACTCGATGTCACATTGAGCCAGAACGTCAACGTGCCGGTTGCAGTCGTGGGAATAGCGACTTGCTGGTAGGACTGTCCCGATACACTGTTGTTCACACCGAAATAAATGTAACCGGTCCCGCCGTGCGGGTAGTTGCCGGGATTAACGTAGAAATAACCCGTGCCTGATCCGACCCACGGAGAGGCGCTACCCTCGAATCCACCATTTACAAAAAGCTCACTTCCGCCGCCGGGTGTTGGTGTCGGTGTGGGCGTTCCGCCGCCGGGACAAGTTCCGACGCCTACGGCACACCATGCGGTGGCGGTGGAATTGTATTGCGCACTGCCGGATCCGAACAGATCGGTCGCGGCGTTGAGCATGGCCGTACGGGCACCGGAGAAGTTTGTACTTGACGTCATGTAGACGGTCAGCGCTCGATACCAGATCCGTGCCGAATCGGTTGTTCCCATACCGGTCGTCGTCACGCCGCTGCGATGATGCGTTCCGCCGACCGCAGCCAGATAGAACGCCTTGTTGGCGATGCCGGAATTGATGTGAACGCCGCCACTATCCGCCGTGCCGGTGTAGCGCTCGGCGTAGTGATCGGGATCGTCATCCGTCGTGTATCCGCCGTTGCCGGCGAGGTGCGGATTGTCCATGTAGCGAAGTGCATCGCCCGAGGTCGCCGGAGTGTACGCGTCCTCACCGATCTTCCAAGTGTTGGCACTGACCACGCCGCCGTCCGCATAGAGCTCGACCATCGCGCCGAAGACGTCGGACATCGATTCGTTCAACGCGCCTGATTCGTTAGAGTAGGTCAGCCCGGCGGTCCTTTCTGTGATACCGTGCGTCATTTCATGTCCGCAGATATCGATCGTGACGAGCGGCGAGAACGACGTTCCATTGCCATCGCCATAGCTCATCCGGTTTTGATACCAGAATGCGTTGTTATAGTTCGAGCCAAAATGCACGCGTGAAGAAACAAGGCTGATGCCGCTGTTCGCGCCCGCGGCCGTCGTTCCCGGACCATAGTTTCCGTCGATGCCATTGCGCCCGTGAACACTTTGGAAGTAATCGAATGTTTTCGCCGCACCGTAGTGAGCATCGACACCGGCACGTTCTGCGGTCGCGCTCCATACATCATCGGTTCCTGTGTAGCGGGATTGAGTTCCGCCGGTACCGGTCGTCGTATTGCCGGTATTGTTCATGTTGAAAGTTCCCATCCTGCGGGTGAGATCTTCCATGTAATAGGTCGCGCCGGATTGGCTCGTACTGATCGTCACAGTGCCGCTGTACAGCGAGCTGCCGGAGCCTGTCTGGAGATTGTTGTATTCGAAAACCTTTTCGCCGGTATGAGCGTCGATGAAGATCACAGGGACGGCGGTTTGTTCGGTACCGTCTATGCGAGGCATTTCAACGCGATAAGTGAGGTGATCGCGGTCCTCGCCGCGAAAGATGTAAAGATCGACCTGAGGTTCGTCGGTGATGATTTTGGTGCGCGACATTCGCCTCGCCATTAAAAGAGCGTCACCCGCCACGATGTTCGGTTTGGTATCGACGGCGAGGCCTTCTTTAAGGTCGTCTGTGACATCGGAAAGAGCACCGTCCGCTTTCAGATGGATGATCGCTTCGCCCTGCCACACGGGAACTCCGCCAACTCTTTGCTGGACGTGAGTGTGCGCCATCTTCAGATCGTCGATCTCGACGCGCTTCACGATGTACTCGTCCGGATTGCCGATCGCACGCTGTGCGGCGCGGTCCCGAAGAACACCGAGGCTGATCTGTTTGGCCAATTCGCGCTCGTCAGAGCTGCCTGTGTTAAAAATGTTCCGGCTTGCGCCTGTGTGCCGCGATACGATTCCAAAAACGAAAAGCACCGTCGCGAAAACTGCAAAAATACCTAGAAGTTTCTTCACGCTTCTTGTCTCCTTTGGGAATTATTCGTTGCTGATAAAAATATCAAGCCGTATAAATAAAGAAGAAAGATCCCGCAGAAAGACCGACGCTAGGAGTTAATGAAATAAATTTCCAGTGTCGTGAAGAATCGAAAAGAAATTTGCAAGAGCGTGCTCGGGGTTGAGTACAGCATCAAAGTCTATTCCGAGGGGAAAGAGCTGTCAAGCAAAATTTCGCAAAAACTATGGCGGCTATAAGATTTCCAAATACGGCGACTCCGGGAGAGATTTTTACGTGGGCAACGGTCTCGGAGATCCATCGAGTTCGAAACGGGATCTATCATCGCAATGGACAACTTATCTCTCTCCTTACGGACTTCGGACGCATTAACCCGTGTTATCCGGATCTTCACGGAGATACGACCGAGACGATTCTTTACACCGGCTCGGGTCGCCGCGGAGACCAGAAACTCGACGCCGCAAATAGATCACTACTCGACGCGGTTGAAGCAGGACATTCGGTTCCGCTTTTTAACAAGCTCGGCGTCGGTCGCTGGGAATTCACCGGTTTTTGGAGCATCTCGGCCGGTGAGTATATTTTTGACGAAAATCAGAATAGAATGTTGTGGAAATTTACCCTGAAGAAAGTTGAATGACCGGAGTGCCCGTGACTGGAGTGCATGCATCCTTGCCTGCATAAGCGTCGTTTCGACGCGAAAAAGCTCTTGAGTTTCGAAAAGGCACGAGTTCGACGCCGCGACTGGCGTTGCAGGCAGGATGCCTGCGCTCCAGTCGGTGCCCGACGGGGAATCGTTCACAAAGGAGAGTCCACAATCATGTCTTATCGCAAAACAATCTCTGTTGCGTTTCTAGTTACTTTCTCAGTCGTCTCAGTTTTAGCTCAAAGCACCTGGACACCCGACCTGCAAGTGAAGACGCGGGCTGTCGGCAGTCCGCGCATATCACCCGACGGTAAACGTGTGGTCTATACGGTCAATGACGCGGTGATGACCGCGGACAAAAGCGAGTTTGTCACCCAGATCTGGATGGCTTCGTCGGATGGGAAGGAAAATTACCAGATCACCTTCAATGAAAAATCGTCGACGAACCCGAAGTGGTCGCCGGACGGTAACTGGATCGCGTTCACTTCAAATCGAAAAGACAACAAGAACAATCTCTACGTTCTCCGCGCTATCGGTGGAGAATCCGAACAGATCAGTGACTTGAAAAGCAGCGTCAGCGATTTCGAATGGTCGCCCGATGGGAAATGGATCGCGTACTCAATGTCCGACGCGAAGTCCGACGACGAAGACAAGAACGACAAGGGAAAAAACGATTTCCGCTGGGTCGATGAGAACCAAAAAATGGCGCGGCTGTATGTCACTCCGGTCGCTAAAGATGCGAACGGAAAACGTGAGGCGAAGAAGCTGACCACGGATAATCGTCATATTACCGGATTCAACTGGTCACCTGATGGTTCGCGTATTGTGTTCAATCACGTCTCATCGCCCGTCGCTAACGATTGGCCTTCATCGGACATTTCGATCGTTGAAGTAGCCTCGGCCAAAACTACGACGCTTGCCGCGACGCCTTCGGCCGAATCGGCCTTTCATTATTCACCTGATGGAAAATGGATCTCGGGCATCGCATCCGACACGCCGGTGCGCTGGGCGCAGAGTTACACGATTCGCGCATATCCCGCCGGTGGCGGCGAGCCCAAAGTAATGGCCATCTCGCACGATGCACAGCCGAGCGTTGTCGGTTGGACACCTGACGGCACTAAGATCCTTTTCTCCGAATCGAAGGGGACGGGCACCGCGCTTTATGAAGCCAACGTTGCCGCCGGGACGGTCCGCGAACTCGACTATCAGGACGCCGTTATCAGCGGTGTGAACCTAACGAAACTCGACTCGGGTTATGGGCTCGCAATGGTAATGCAAAATAGCGAAACGCCGCCGGAGGTTTACGCGACGATCCCGGGAAGGACGGGCATCACCAAGATCTCGAACGTCAACGTCGAGAGCGCGAAGATGCGTGTTGGAAAGACGGAAGTGATCCGATGGAAAAGCACGGACGGGCGCGATGTCGAGGGTCTGCTCACATATCCAATCGGCTACACAGCTGGAACAAAAGTTCCATTGATCCTGAACATTCACGGCGGCCCGGCGGGAGTTTTTCAGCAAAGCTACATTGGCGGCCGCGGTGCGTATCCGATAGCAACGTTCGCCTCGAAGGGCTACGCGATCCTGAGGCCGAATCCGCGCGGATCGTCGGGGTACGGTACCGAATTTCGTCGCGCGAATATCAAGGACTGGGGCGGTGGTGATTATCAGGATCTGATGACCGGTGTCGACAAAGTCGTCGCCCTGGGCGTCGCCGATCCCGAACGCCTGGGCGTGATGGGCTGGAGTTATGGCGGATATATGACGTCAACGATCATCACAAAAACGAAGCGATTCAAAGTTGCGTCCGCGGGAGCTCCGGTGACGAATTTGATGAGCTTCACGACTACCGCCGACATTCCCGGATTCATCCCGGATTATTTTGGCGGGCAATTTTGGGAAGCTCCGGAAGTTTATGCAAAACATTCCGCGATGTTCAATATCAAAGGAGTGACGACACCGACGTTAGTGCAGCACGGCGAAGCGGACGTTCGCGTTCCCATCTCGCAGGGCTATGAGCTGTATAACGCGCTCAAGGCCCAGGGCGTGCCGACTCGTATGATCGTCTTACCGCGCCAGCCGCACGGGCCCAATGAACCGAAGATGCAGATCGCAGCCATGCAGAGCAATCTGGATTGGTTCGAGAAGTATTTGAAGTGATCAACCCCGGTCGGGCTGAGGGTCAAAGCGTTTTGAGAATGATTTTGACAACACGCTTTACTTCAGCCCGCTGATAGTTGCGTCGAATTCCATGGCCGATCGTGGACTGGACGCAGCAATCGCGATTCATCGCAATCCGGTAATTAGAACCGCGTCATATCTCCAACCGCCCTTCACAACCGCGGCTTGCCTTCCGTCCGGCGAAAGCTCGAAGCCGAATAGGGCTATCTGCTCTTCTCCCAAACTGGCGATCTGCCGCGGCGTCCTTCCATTGAGTGGTTGAAACCACAAAGTTTTGTTTTCATTTTCGCCGCCGGCCAATATATACGCCAGATTCTCTCCGTTCGGTGACCACTTTAGTTGAATCAAATTGGCTCTAGGGTCGGCAAGCGTGTAAGTTTTGACGGTTTGACCGTCGACGAGCGAGATTACCTTTAACAGATCCTCTTCTCCTTCCTTTTCCAAAAAAGCGATCCTCGAACCGTCGGGCGAGAATGCAATGCGGTCCTTCCTTTTCTCCAAAACCAACTTCTCTTCGCCGGACGGCGTGGTCAACACGCGCCACACCGTTCCGTGCAAAGCATGATGATAGTAAAGCCAGCGTCCGTCGGCTGAAACGAAAAGCGGGTTGCCGCCTTCTTTTTGAGTGAGCTGCGTCTGATCGCTGCCGTCAGCGTTCATTCGCCAAACTTGAGTCTGACCAGTGCGGTTAGAGCTGAAAAATATCGAGCTGCCGTCTGGCGAAACCACTGCATAATACTCGTCCGCCGAATTATTGGTTAACTGACGCTGCCCGCTTCCGTCCGCATCGATGCTCCAGATTTCATCATTGCCGGACATTGGAGATGAAAAAACGATCTTTCCATCCGGCGCGAAAGCAACGCTCGAAGCATCTCCCAAGATTCGACCCGCGGACGGTTTCTCCAGGTTGATAAGGTGAAGGCGAAAATCCTGCTTACCTTGCGTGGATACCAACCGGTTTGCATCGTGGTCCAAACTCAGTGCGGAATATGACTCCGAGTCATTTGTGACTGCCGTAACTTTGCCCGAAGCGGACGACACTTGCCAGATCCGGAAATGTTTGTTGGGGACTCTCGACGCGGTTAAAAACAAACCGCTCTTATCAGGAAGCCACGCCAAGCTTTTTATATTGAAAAATCTCTCGGTCGTTAGCTCGCGTTCCGCGCCGGTTTCGACGTCGACCTCGACCAAGCCGAATTCATTTGCCTGGTTTTGCGATTGCCCGACCGCAAAGACAACCGATTTTCCGTCAGGTGAAATGTCGCTATCGCCAATTCTGATAGGCCGCGGGCGCGCGGCGAGTTTCTTCTCGTTCTTTCCGTCCGATGCGTCGGCTATCCACAACGAACAATACTCGTCGTCGCGGTAGTAGCATCGGACAAACGAAATTTTTCTTCCATCAGCGGATACGTTTGTCGAGCCTTGCGTTTCAGCGACGATCTTTGAGGGAATCCCTCCGAAAATCGAAACGCGGTAAATATCGGCTTGCCCGTCAAATGATTTTGGCTTGCGGGTGAAATAAAGAAAATTACCGTCGGGCGAAAGCGCAAGCCCGAAGTATAGATCGTCGGACGGTGGAATTATCTCGACGTTGTTCGCCGTATCGAGTTGTCTGAGCCAGACGCTCTGCCGGCCTTCGATCTCGTTTGTATAAACCACATTCTTCCCATCGCTCGAAATGGCCGCCCGAGTGACTTTCCCGTTAGTAGAGAGTTTTTGCGACGCGAATGGCGCAGACAATATTGGTGGTGCCGGTGCTTCGCCGGCTGCGTTTTTCGCAAGCCAATAACCTAGAGAGCCGATGCTCACCACCAGGATGATGATTAGTCCAACAAACGAGGCCTTGAAACGTGACGCCGTCGGGCCGCTTTCTAAGGGTGGTTGCCCCGCCTCTTCACTTGTGCCGTTTTCGTTTGAGG
>JANMUW010000115.1:0-5979 GCA_031392105.1 Acidobacteriota bacterium
CCTCGTCCAGGGCCGAGCCGGTTCCGTCGGTCGAGCCGTCGTCGACCACGATGACCTCGAACTGCTCCTGCGGCAACGACTGGGCGTCCATCGAGCCCACGTTCCAGACGCCGACACCGCCGAGGACGAGGATCAGCAATCCGGTGAGTGAAAGATAGTTTTCGGTTCTCGCGAATTGTTCGCCGAGGTTCTCCTGCGTTTCGCGATAAGACTGGACGGTCACGGTTGTACCCTTCAAGGTTTCACGCAGCTGGCGAACCAGCTCGGTGGGATTATCCGTGGTGCGATACAGGATGCGACGCCGGACACGACTCGCGTTGCGCGTGATTCCCGCATCATCAAATGCTTTCTTTTCGACGAAGACCCGGGAGCCAAGTCGAAAGCCGCTGGTGCCACCTGGCTCCTGATCGAATATTCCGCGGATCTGAAATTCGCCTTCACCGATCCGGATCTTGTCTCCGACGCGCAGGTTCAGATCTTCGAGCAAGATCTTCGCGACGACAGCTCCGTTGTTTGCGAGCAGAGAAAAGTCGAACGGTGTCCCATTATCGAGCTCGAACGAACCGACAAGCGGGAATGGCGGCTCGATGCCTTTGAGCTCGACAAGTTTTACGCTGACGTTCGCCGGATCCGACGGCCTGGCCATCGATGAGGTCGTGATCGACTCGTTCCGGCCGTCGACTATTCCCGATTCGGTGATAGCGGATTCGATCTTCGAGATGTCGGTCGGCGTGAAGTCGTTTGTCGAACTGATATCGATGTCGGCCGTCATCAAAGCACGTGCATCGGTTCCGACGGCGCGAGTCAGATTCTGGATCAAGGATCTTAATGCGACGACGGACCCAACACCGAGGGCGATACACAGAAAGAAAAATAGCAATCTGCGCCACGAGGATCGAATTTCACGCCGGGTTAGATTGAAGATGAATCTCATAGATACTTACCGCAGAGACGCCGAGACGCAGAGAAACGAAAGTGAGCCGGCCGATAGGCATTCAGCTTTACTCGCCCTGCGACTCTGCGTCTCTGCGGTTAAAGTCATCACTTACAACGTGCCCGTCGCGGAGAACTATCCGCCGCTGCGCTTCGGCTGCAAGGGCGTGATCGTGCGTCACAAGAACGAGCGTCACGGCCCGCTCTGTGTGAAGCTGGGTCATCAGCTCAAAAATATGGCTGCCGTTTTTTGAATCAAGATTTCCTGTCGGTTCGTCGGCTAGGAGGATCTTCGGATGGTTAGCGAACGCACGGGCGATGGCAACGCGCTGCTGCTCGCCACCGGACAGCTCGGCTGGATAATGATGGCCGCGGTCCGTCAGATCGACTTCGCGCAAAAGTTCGGCTGCGCGATCGGAGGCGTTGTCGATCCCCCGGATCTCCATCGGTATCAGAACATTCTCAAAGGCGGTCAAGCTCGGGATAAGGTGAAACGACTGGAATACGAAACCGATCTTCGCGCTGCGGATCTCGGCCAAACCGTCCTCGCTCATGCTCGTGATATCGTCGCCATCGATCAGAATCTTGCCCGAGCTCGGTGCGTCAAGGCCCGCGATCAGGCCGAGCAGAGTTGATTTGCCGCTGCCCGACGCTCCCGTCAATGCTACAAACTGGCCTTCGGGAATTTCAAGCGATACTTCCGACAGGATCGTAAGATCCTCGGTTCCGGAGCGGACGGTTTTTGTAACGGCGTTGAGTTGTATCATAAAGACTAAGTGTGAAGTGTGAAGTATGAGCTCGCGAAAATCTCCGCTCACACTTTATACTTGGTACTTCACACCTAAAAGTTGCATCCAAATCTTACTAAATCGCGTAGCATAATATTTAGCTGAGATGAATCATATTATTCGAAACATCGGACTTTTAAGTTTCACATTTCTAATTGCGGTAGTCGCGGCGTGCGGTACGGGTGGGCGTCCGGCTGAAATCGGGCTCGGGGCGAACAAGCCCTTGAAGACACCCGAGGTGACTGCAAATCGGCCAAAGATCGTAGCATTCGGCGACAGCCTGACCGCGGGTTTCGGTCTGACCGAGCGGGAATCATACCCGTATCTATTGCAGGAAAGACTAAACGCCGACGGATACAATTATGAGGTCGTTAACGCAGGCGTATCCGGCGACACGAGTATCGGCGGGCTCGAGCGGGTGGATTGGGTGCTTGAGCAGGAGGGGGTTCAGATCCTGGTTCTCGAGCTCGGTGCAAACGATCTGCTTCGCGGTATGCCGGTCTCGAAGATGAAATCGAATCTCGCTCAGATAATCCGAAAAGCAAAAGAGAAAAACGTCGCTGTGCTATTGTGCGGAATGCTCGCACCGCCCAATATGGGTGCGGATTATCAACGTGATTATTCGAGTGCCTTTCCGGATCTCGCGACCGAACACAAAGTTGCTTATCTTCCATTCCTTTTGGAGAATATTGCTTTGAAGAGAGAACTGAATCAGGCCGACGGTATTCATCCAAACGCAGAAGGCACGAAGGTCATGATGGCGAACATCTACAAAGAACTGAAGCCGCTGCTGAAAGCTTCGTGAAAATAAACCGATTTGTTCAAGGAGTTTGTGTGGAAGAAATGATCTCCAGCTCGAGTAGCGAGCGGTAGCATGAGGCCCCCAGCGTGAACTGGGGGTTTCTCGTTTCCGACCATGCTCGCAACAGACGAGTATCGGCCATCTGCCGCTCGCTACGCGAGCTGGCTGATATTTATCGGATGTTCCCCCAGCTTACGCTGGGGGCTTTATGCTTTCGCTCGCTTCGCGAGCTATATTTATTCGGTTTATGAACGTCACACATCTCGAATGCGCCCTGTGCGGGCTTAGGCACGAAGCGAACACACTCCAAAATCTCTGCGTCGAATGCGGTAAGCCTTTGCTCGTTCGATACGATCTCGAAAAAGCCGCTGAAACTCTAACGCCCGAATCCCTCACATCCCGCGAATCTTCTCTGTGGCGATATCGCGAAGTTCTGCCCGTCGAAAATGCGGATAACATCGTCAGCTTCGGGGAAGGCTGGACGCCGTTACTAAAAGCCGAACGGCTTGCCAAAACACTCCCCATCAAGCTCGATCTCTTTATCAAAGACGAAGGCCAGAATCCGACCCAATCATTCAAGGCGCGTGGAATGACTGCGGCAATCTCGATGGCTAAAGAGTTGGGAGTAAAGAAAGTCGCTGTGCCATCGGCCGGCAACGCAGCCGGCGCGATGGCAGCATACGCGGCGCGTGCGGGAATGGAATCGTTCATTTTCATGCCGTCCGACACACCGCGGGCGAACATCGTTGAGTGCGAGCAGACCGGAGCCCACGTCACGTTGATCGACGGCCTCATCACCGACTGCGGAAAGATCGTCGCCGAACGAAAAGAAGCTGAAGGATGGTTCGATGTCTCAACATTGAAGGAACCCTATCGCGTCGAAGGAAAAAAGACGATGGGATACGAGCTGGCGGAGCAACTGTACAGCAAACTTCAGTTTACTGATTCCGAGCAGACCAAACTGAAGTTTGCTCTCCCAGATGTAATTATTTACCCGACCGGCGGCGGGACCGGTCTAATCGGAATGTGGAAAGCATTCGATGAAATGGAGCAGATGGGTTGGATCGATTCTCGCCGCCCGCGGATGGTAACGGTGCAGTCCGAAACATGCGCCCCGATCGTTCGTGCCTTTGAGAAAGGAGAAAGATTCGCAGACGAGTTCGAAAACGCATCGACCGTCGCGGCCGGCCTGCGCGTACCAAAGGCGATCGGCGATTTCCTGATCCTCGATGCGATCCGGGCGTCGGGTGGAACAGCGATCTCAGTAACGGACGACGAATTGGTGAAAGCTGTCGGAGAGATCGGAGCGGCCGAGGGAATCTTCGCCGCGCCAGAAGGGGCAGCTTGCCTGCCTGCGTTAAGAAAAATGATCGAGACCGGAGAAGTGAAAGAAAGGGAATCTGTCGTTCTTTTCAATACAGGATCGGGTATCAAATACCTCGAAGCATTCTAATCGACGTCGGCGATTCGGTCGCGAAAAGGCTCCTTCCAGCTCTCGGGAAGTACGTCGATATTTATCGCCCGTTGCATCGTCTCAACATCGTCCTTATCCTGGACCCAGACTCGAACGATGTCTGTAACCGTGACTTTGTTTTCGTCACGCGAGAGGATTTCGATCTTGTCACCCGACGCGAGATCTCCAGTTTCTGTAACCGCCAGGTAGAAGCCGCTGCGTCGGCTCTGCAGGAATCGCCGGAGAATGTCTTTTCGTCCAAATTTTATACCGAGTTTGTAGCACGGCATTCTTGGCTCCGTCACGACAAACTCCGCTGTTCCAATACGCAGTCTGTCTCCGATAAATAATTCAGTCTCAAGCAAGCCATCGGTCGTCAGATTTTCGCCAAACTGAGAATCGCCGAGCTCCATCTCCGGAAGCTCCTTCCGCCAGAATTCGTAGTGCTCGCCCGGATAGACGTACACGGCTTTGCTCCATCCGCCGTGGACGGTCAGATCGGCTTGAGCATCACCTTCGAGATTCAGTTCGCCGACTTTTACACGGCCTTGAACCGGCTGCTTGAAAATGGCGGTTGAGACAAATCCCTCGTTGCCCACTTTCACCAACTGAGGCAGGCCAACGCTAACGGTCATTACTTTCATATTTTGAAAATATCATCAAATCGCCGGTGCATTGGCCCGTCCGGCTGTCCCTCGAAGCGAAGGTATCCAGGTCAACCATAACTCAGCGATAAATAGTGGCACTAAGGAAAAAAACCATTCTGAAACGATGCCTTGTTCGGCCGGCGATTCGATCATCGAGAAGAAGAAATCCATCGGCAAAACTCCGGGCATACGGACAAATACAAAAGCCAGCGCACACACATAGCTTCTGACCATAAACTTTTTGTGGGCCTCGATATCGTAACGCCGTATTGACAAGTATGCAGCTGCTGTAAAGAAGATCCACAGCATCGACAGCGTTATCAGTGAATATCGGCAGGCCTGGCATCCATTTACTAGAGCGAGCTTGATCGCAATAAGACCCGCGATCAATGAGCCGACAATGTAAATTCTTCCCAACCAACGGTGCAGATTGATGTAGCGTTCTCGTATACGTGTCCAGAACTGAATCGGTCCCAGGAAGAGGGCACAGGTGCCGCCGATCATGTGGACAACGAACCATAGCTGATTGTTGAGCAGGGTGTCCCCAAACCTCGGGCTTCGGTAGCCGAAGAAATATGCGACCGCATTGTCGAGATAAAAGTTGATCGAGAAGCCGAGAATTGCGATCCATACAACCGCGAGCGAAATCCTTCGGGCAAATGAATTTGTCATAAGAGTATCTAGCTTCGATTTGGGAACGTAACGATACTACGCGAAATATCGTCAAATTTTGCAAAATTTGTTAGTATTCTTCTGGAACTTAGAGCCCCTCTCATCAACAAAGTATGTTCAGCGATAATTTCAGACGCGGCGAAGGAAAGGGAAGCGGTAAGACGGGATCGAAAGCAATTTCGAAAATGGCCGATCTCGGCTGGAAGGCATTCCAGGCCGTAAATAAAGCCGTTCCGGAAGGGCAGTCTATACAGCCCTCCTGGGCGGCCGAGCCTCTGCTCAAATCTTACGAGCGCACGGCTCCACCGCTTGGGTTTCCGCGTGAGACAGACTCGCTTTGCCCATCCTGCGTAAAGCAGGTTCGCAATGGCGTGATCTCGGGCGACATACCGCTGAATATTTTGATGGACTCACATCCGGGCGAGATAAAGGCGCAGATCGTCGAGGAAGACGGTCAGGTGCTAATGCGAAAGACTTGTCCAACGCATGGCGAGTTTGTCGACGTCCTCGCGACCGATTCACAATTTCTCAACCGCATCGAATCGCTTTTCTACGGACGGGATTTCAAAGCCGCCGAAGATAAGCACGTTCATCATCACGGAACATCCGACATTAAGTTTGGCCGCGGAGCAGTTTTGACTGTCGACCTCACAAACCGCTGCAACATGATGTGCAATCCGTGCT
>JANMUW010000130.1:0-6904 GCA_031392105.1 Acidobacteriota bacterium
AGAGACAAGAGACAAGAGACGGGAGACAAGAGACAAGAGAACCCACCTGTCTCCTGTCTCTCATCTCCTGTCTCTTGTCTCTGCCTGTCGCGCCCGTGTCGCGTCAAACCTGCTTCGATTTCCATTTCCCGCGCTTGAACAGTAATGCAGAAGCGACGGCAAGCAGCGAGAACGCAATGGTGATCGCCCAGAAGACACCCTGTGGCCCCCAGCCATAATAATCTGCGAGAAGGTACGCAAGGGGTATCTCGAACAACCAGAAGATAAACAAATTGAGATAGGTGGGTGTCCAGGTATCGCCCGCCCCGTTGAACGAAGTTTCGATCACCATCCCGAGTCCGTAAAATGCGTAGCCGTAGCCGACTATTCTCAGGCAGTCTCGTCCATAGGCCGAGATAGCAGGATCGGTCGTGAATACGCTGATCACGAGATCGGAGAAGAAGACAAAGGACAATCCGGCAACACCCAGCAGGGCCGCATTGATTCCGCCCGCGATCCAGACGGAGCGTTCCGCCCGCTCGGGTTTACCAGCACCGAGATTCTGGCCGACGAGTGTCGCAGCGGCATTCGCCAAACCGACTGCCGGCAGGAGGACGAAAATAATAACGCGCAAACCGATCTGGTAGCCCGCCAACGCTACACTTCCGAATACGGCGATGATCCTAATCAATCCCGTCCAACTTGCGGTTGCGATCAGAAACTGCAGCACGGCCGTACTTGACAGACGCATGAGACTGACAAGCAGGTCGGGATCGAATTTCCAGTGATCCCGCCGCACATGCAGCCGACCGTTCTCGCGGATGAAAAGTGACCATAGCGCGTACAAGACTCCTGTACCGCGTCCACAAACCGTCGCAACGGCGGCACCGGTTACGCCGAGCTCGGGGAATGGACCGATACCGAAAATAAACAGCGGACAGAACAGAATATTCAGCCCATTTGCGATGATCAGTACGCGCAGCGCGATAGTCGCATCGCCTGCTCCGCGGAAAATACCATTCAGCAAAAACAAGAATACAATGACTATGCTGGTGCCGAGCATGATGCGCATGAACGGCGTTCCCAGCTCGATCACGCTCGGTTCGGCCTTTAACAACCCGAATATGCTCGGTGCGAAAATTACACCGGCCATTCCCATCAGAACGGAGACGATCACACCGAGATAAACAGCGTGCGTCGCTGTGCGGGCCGCACCTTCCAGATCCTTTTCGCCGACACGGCGCGCAACCGTGGCCGTCGCACCGATACTTAAACCGATACCTACCGCATAAATGAGCGCGAGGACCGATTCCGTCAATCCAACGACAGCGATCGATTCCGCCCCCAGTTTCGCGACGAAGAAAGTGTCGACGATGGCGAACAACGACTCCATCGACATCTCCAGGATCATGGGGATCGACAGAACGATCAGTCCGATCAATATCGATCCCTCCGTAAAATCGCGGGTCGTCCCGACGAACGCCTCGCGCACGACAGACCTAAACGAATTGTCCAACTTCTCCGACGACGGAGTACCAGCATCAAAAGACATATAGATAAAAATAAAAGGGGAAGTACCAAGCACGAGAAGTGCTGAAAGCCAGTCGTGCGCCCCGCGGACGGGAACGTCGAATAGGCACTACGAGGCGGATGAATTAGACAAGTTCGAGACGCATAATTTTGAAACCTTAACACAGGAGAAAGTGAAAAGTGAAAAACTAAAAGTGAAAAACTTAACCAAGGAGCGGACGGGCCGTACTGTTTTCATTATCCATTCTCCACTTTCTGATGCACTTTTAGTTTTTCACTTTTAGTTTTTAGTTATAATGCCTCCCATGATCAAACAAATCCGTGGAAGCACCATTTGATAACTCGCGAGAGAAGAATTCGAAAGCATCATCGCACCATACCGGCGAAGGAGTTGTGATCGACATCGGGACGGGCGACGGGCGCTTTGTGTCGACCGCGGCCCGCGCAAATCCGAACAAGTTCTACATTGGCGTCGACGCGAACACGAAACCTCTCGAGAAGCTTTCGATGAAAGCGACGAGGAAACCGGCTAAGGGCGGTCTTCCGAATGCGATGTTCGTACAGGCCGCGATCGAAGACCTGCCGGAGGAATTCGACGGATCGGCCGATGAGATCCATATTCATTTTCCGTGGGGCAGTTTGCTAAAGGCGGTCACGACCGGCGAAGAAAAAGTTCTCACGTCGCTTCGGCGCATTTCTGCACCTGGCTGTCTGCTCGAGATCGTCATCGGACTCGATCCCGTCCGCGACAAGTCCGAGCTGGAACGTCTCGACATTCCCGAACTGACGCCCGTCATTTTGCACTCGTACCTCATACCGAAATACATCGCCACCGGATTTAAATTGATCGATCACAGTTCCCTCGAGCCTTCACAATGGCCAAAGCTGGAAACATCGTGGGCGAAAAAGCTCCAGGGTAATTCCGGCCGGAAAGTCATCTATCTCATCTTCGAAGCCCAATGATCCCACCGCCGCTCCGTCTGCTATGTCATAATTGAAGCCCATTTCTTATGAAGCACTGCCCGGTCTGCCATGAAGAGTATGCTGACGAGACTTTGAATTTCTGTCTCGAGGACGGGTCGAACCTTGTAACCGATGAGTTCATTTCTAATTCGCCGACGATCGCGTTTCGCACTTCATTCAGCGACCGAAATTCCATCCGGAGCCTTTCCGATCAGACTCCCTCGATCGCGATCCTGCCGTTCGTGAATGTGAGCGCGGACCCGGACAACGAATATTTTTGCGACGGGCTCGCCGAGGAGCTCATTAATCGGATGATGAAACTCGACAAGCTTCGCGTCGCTGCTCGCACGTCGGCCTTTGCTTTCAAGGGACGCGGATCGGACGTCCGTTACATCGGTCAGAATCTTGGTGTGCAGTCGGTGCTTGAAGGAAGCGTGCGGAAATCCGGCGACCGTCTGCGTATCACGGCACAGCTAATCAACGTGTCCGACGGTTATCAGATCTGGTCTGAGCGCTACGATCGAGAACTAGCTGACATCTTCGAGATCCAGGACGAACTCGCTCTCGCGATCGTCGACGCGCTGAAAGTTAGATTGCTTAGCAACGAAAAGGCGGTCCTGCGAAAACGGTACACGGACAATGTCGAGGCGTACGAGCTTTACCTGAAAGGTCGACTATGGAACCGCCGCACCGCCGACGGCTTCAAAAGCGCGATTGGTTATTTTCAGAAAGCGATCGAAGTCGATGATGGTTACGCTATCGCGTACGCCGGTCTCGCCGACTATTACACCGTCATTGGATTTTACGAGGGACTTCCGTCGAGCATTGCAGGTGCCAAAGCAAAGGAGGTCGCGACGAAAGCGCTCGAGCTCGACAACACGATCGGTGAGACGCATTCAGCATACGGTGTGACCCTCGGGGCGTTCGAGTGGAAGTGGGACGATGCTAGGAATTATTATCGCCGTGCGATCGAGATCAATCCGCATTACATGCCCGCGTACCAATACCTGGCGATGAACCTTCTGATCCAGAATCGTCCGGACGAAGCACTTGAAAACGCGCAGCGATGCATCGACATCGATCCGTTGCTACCGGTCATCAACGCAAACCTCGCGTGGTTCTACTATCTTTCAAGAAAGTACGACAAGGCCGAAGAACAAGCGCGTCTGACGATCGATATCGAACCGAATCATTTTACCGCCCACTGGGTCCTCGGTCTCACCTGTGCGCTGCACGAGAGATATGACGAGGGCCTGGCGTCACTTCAGAATGCCGTAACTGTGAGCGTAAACCGCCCGTTTGTTCTAGCCGAGCTCGCACGTGTTCAGGCGATGGCCGGCAAGACGGAAGACGCTCGCTCCATCCTTGCGTCACTCGAAAAGGCATCTGCGGCGAACTACATCTCTCCGATCAATCAAGCGAAGATCTATCTCGGCCTCGGCGAGATCGACAAGGTCTTCGAGTGGCTTGATAAGGGATACGAAGATCGATCGGTTCGCATGCCTTACTTCATGATCGATCCACGATGCGACACGATCCGGCAAGACCAGCGGTTTATAGCGATCCGGGAAAAGATGGGAATCGAGACAATGTAGGGTTGTTACGAACTTTCGTTGAATCAATTTTGTAAACAAAAAAGAAGGAGGCCATGCGCGAAATTCTTCTCATTGTTGCCGTTGTCGTAATATCTCCGCTCACTATTTTTGCGCAGGACACTTCGTCGGTGACCACCGAGCGAATGATGTCCGCAATTCAAAAGCTCGCGACTCGATCCGGCAAGGCGACGATACTGAGTCGGAGACTCGTCGTTTACTCCGGCAAGGTCGTCGCGGCTGACGAAGAGGCATTTTTCTTAAAGGTTAACAAGTGGACATCGCCGATGAAGTACACCGACGTGCTCGAGTTCTCGGGCGGCGGCGAGCAATTGTCACTCGTTCCGGAGTTGACTACGAAGAGTTACGGAGCCTGGTCCGATCTAAATAAAGTCTTTCCCGGTACAAAAATCGCCATCGTTACTGATGATGGGAAGGTCATCAAAGGCCTCTCGAACTCAGCGACGCCTGACTTAGCGACATTCATCGAACGAGGACGTCACGAACGGATGGATCTTGCCCGTGACCGCGTGGTCGCCGTCTATGGTTTGGTCGGTGGCTACGGTGGCGTTAAGAAAGGTGCGTCGAAGGGATCCGAAGGAATGACGACCGGGCGTGACCAAATCCTCACCGGTGTATTTGCTGGGGCTGGAGCTCTTCTCGGCCTGGTGAAGAGCGATGGCCGGCCGATTCTTATCTATTCGCGATAACTTCCGGTTCAATTTCTCCTTACGAGCAACGGCCCCCGACCTTCTTGCAACTAAACCGATTCGCCTGTCAGAATGGCAAGTTGGTTATGAAGATCGCGGTAGCAATGAGCGGCGGCGTCGATAGTTCGGCGGCTGCGGCACTTTTGAAGGAGCAGGGACATGAGCTCGTCGGTTTTACGATGCAGCTTTGGAACCAGCGCCGCGGTATCAGTGTCGATGAGAACGGCGATCCGCTACCGAGCCGGTGCTGTTCGCTCGATGACGTCTATGACGCACGGCGAGTTGCCGAATCGCTTGGTTTTCCGTTCTACGTCCTCAATCTCGAGAAGGATTTTGAGCGCGATGTCGTCGAGCCGTTCGTGCAGAGTTACCTTTCCGGCGAAACGCCGATCCCGTGCGTTGCGTGCAATTCACGCTTGAAGTTCGCTTCGCTCGACCGGATGGCGATCTCGCTTGGCTGCGACAAAGTTGCGACCGGACACTACGCCCGGGTCGAATATGATGAAGCGGCAGGTCGATACAAACTTTTTCGCGGAAAGAATCACTGGAAGGACCAGAGCTATTTTCTCTGGGAGCTAAATCAGGACCAGCTTTCACGCTCGTATTTTCCGCTTGGCGAGATGCTCAAAAGCGAGGTTCGCGATATTGCCCGCGATGCGAATCTTTATACTGCGGAGAAGCAGGAGTCGCAGGAGATCTGCTTTGTTCCGGACGGAAAGTACTCTGAGTTTATCGATCGCTATCTCGATCACGAAAATCGTGGCGATGAAATGCCTGCTGCCGGACAGATCGTGAACACCGCGGGCGAAACCGTCGGTACACATGCGGGAATTCACCGCTATACGATTGGGCAGCGGCGTGGCCTCGGCATCGCTCACGAAAAGCCCCTTTATGTGGTTCAGATCGAGCGGGCGAAGAATCAGATCATCGTCGGCGAAGCAGACGAGCTCGAGTCTACGGAGTTTGTCGCGAAGGGTGTAAATTGGGTTGCGTTTGATGAGCCGTCTGATCCGGTTCGCGCAGAAGTAAAAATTCGATATCGACACGAGCCGGCGATGGCGACCATTTACGCATTGCCTGACGCCAAGGCGCGAATTGTTTTTGACGAGCCGCAGCGGGCGATGACGCCTGGGCAGGCGACAATCTTTTACAATGGTGATGAGGTTGTGGGCGGTGGTTGGATAACTAGATCGTAAAAGGGGAGAATCTATATGGCGAAAGAAAAGAAAAGACCGAGTAAAACGGCGAAGGCGGCGCAAAAGTTGTTGGAGAATTCGAAACTGCTTGCAGAAAAAATTGACCGTGATATGCAGAGCGGGCAGGAGTTCAAATCGTCCGTGGTAACGCCGCGGGCGAACAGCACACCGCTGAAGGCCCGGCCGCATAAAAAGCGCGGGTAACGCGCGCGTCGATATCGAATGAGAAAGTCTGAGCTGCGCCAGAACTATCTCTCCAAACAGAAAGCTCTCTCACCTCAGGACCGTGGGGTGAGAAGTGCGGCGATCTCGGAGATATTATTCGAGACTTTCGACCTCAGTCAAATCGAGTATCTTCACTTATTTCTACCAATAGAGAAATTCAACGAAATCAACACTCGGTTGATAGTCGAGGAAGTTTGGAGAACTCACCCACACATTCAAATACTTGTGCCGCGCGTCGATTTTTCGTCTGACGATATCAAGAGCTTAAGCTTCACGCCGGATACGAACCTCGCAAAAAACGCATGGCATATCGACGAACCGACGCACGACGAATTTGTCGACGCCGAGATAGTAGACATGGTGCTCGTTCCGGGATTGTGCTTTGACTCAGGAGGCCACCGCGTCGGCTATGGCAAGGGATTCTATGACAGGTTCTTGAAAAGATGTCGAGCCGATTGCAAGAAGGTCGGACTGACCTATTTTGAGCCTGTTGACAAGATCGATGACACGCACGATGGTGATGTGCGACTCGATATTATTATCAGCCCGGATAGGATGTACAGGTCAGTACCACCTGCGTAATAG
Organism: Acidobacteriota bacterium; assembly: GCA_031392105.1. GTDB lineage: Bacteria > Acidobacteriota > Blastocatellia > Pyrinomonadales > Pyrinomonadaceae > OLB17. The sequence goes on from JANMUW010000130.1 coordinate 6,781, forward strand.
GGCCATCCGATTGCGGATTGAGGATTGCGGATTGCGGATTTTGTGGTGTCGTGAACCGACACACCAACGACGAATCCGAAAACCGCAAACCGCAAATACAACTACTTAGCTTTAAAAATATAGC
>JANMUW010000140.1:0-1941 GCA_031392105.1 Acidobacteriota bacterium
CTAGCGAGTCTGTCGAGTCTTTCGAGTCTGAGGGTGCATTCATAATTATTTTCGTGCGAGATGCTGAGCTAAGGCGAAGATCATCCTCGATGTTTCTTCTAGTTTATTGTAAATCACGTCAAAGTCGGCGTCCTTGATATAGCTTTGGTCGAGCGCCACATATAAGTGCGATTGAACCTCTGCTGAGGAGCTGCGGGAAATGTTCAGGAAATTGGCAAAATCTTTATCGGACCGTCGGGCGTACCCTTCGGCGATATTCGCCATAATCGAAACGCTTGATCGGCGTATCTGATCCCGGAGGCCAAAGTCTCGGGCAAGGCCTCCCGCTTTACTGATCGAATAGACGAGCTTGGTTACCTCCCGAGCCTTTTGCCAGGCCTGGATGTCTTCGAAACGTCTGAAAGTTGGCATTGTTCATAATCGGGAATCAGTTATTGATTTCGCGGCCGGATTCTCTCGACTCTCGGCCACCTCCCTGACGATAGACCCACTAGACTCGATAGACTCACTAGACTCGATAGACTCACTAGACTCCGATAGACTCGCTAGACTAAGTTCGCCCCCGTTTCCGCTACCAGATTCGACGCGCGGAGCAAACTCTCAAACGTTCCCGCATCCGTCCACCAGCCTTCCAGTTCGTTCCAGGTCATCTCACCGCGATCGATGTAATGATTGTTAACGTCGGTGATCTCCAGCTCTCCGCGGCCGGACGGTTTCAGCGTCTTGATGATATCGAAAACGGTCGCGTCGTAGAAATAGATGCCTGTCACGGCGTAATCCGATTTCGGGTCGGACGGTTTCTCTTCGATCCGAATTACCTTGTCGCCTTCAAGCTCCGGAACACCGAACCGCTGCGGGTCATGGACGTGTTTGAGAAGTATCTTTGCCCCTCCGCCTTGCTTGCGGTATTCATCCGCCGCTGCGCGGATATTTCGCTCAATGAGATTGTCGCCGAGAACGACGCAGATCGCCTGCTCATCGGCAAAATGCTCAACAAGCGAAAGAGCGTCCGCGATGCCTCCCTCGCCTTCCTGGTACGTATAGTTCAGATGCTTAAGGCCGAAATCTCTCCCATTGCCGAGCAGACGCAGAAAATCGCCGGCGGCATTTCCACCGGTCACGATCATGATGTCCTCGATACCGGCATTGATCAGCGTCTTGATCGGATAGTAGATCATCGGCTGATCGTGGACCGGCAATAAGTGCTTGTTTGTAATTTTCGTCAACGGGTGAAGACGCGTTCCGAGTCCGCCCGCCAGTATGACTCCCTTCATTTGTTTATCTTTTATATCCGACCGCCGTCCAGAACGAGGTCTCGCTAAAAGTGATCTTTTCGAGTCCCGAGCGTTCCATCATCTCGTTCATCTCAGCCTTTGTAAAGCGGCGTTCGAGCCGTGTGCCGAAGCGATCAAGTGCGTCGGTTCGCATCGTGTAAAAACTATTATTTCGATACTGCGAGAGGGGAAAATTCTCGACGCCCAGGCCGATATTCTCCAGGATCTTCGCCGTCCGCGCGAGCGGAAAATATACGCTTGCCGCCAGGATCTGGCTCACGAGATACCGCCCGCCATGAGGTAGCCGGCTTATCATCCCTCGCGAAACATCGCTCATTTTCCAGACGGCTCGGAACCACGCCGGCTTATTGTCGAATCTATAATAAAGATAAAGTAGAAAAGGCGCTCCTTTCTTAAGCTTCGCGACGCATGCGATGAGTCCGGCTTCGGTATCCGGGATGTGATGCAGGACGCCAAGGCTGTAACCAAAGTCGCAGCTTCCGTCCTCCAGAGGAATATTTTCTACGCCCACCCGGTGAAACGAGCAGTTGCCAACTTCTCGCAAGTTTCGTTTTGCGATATCGATCGCATCGCTCGGATCGATTAGATGGAGATGTCCGACTTGCGGAGCAACTAGTTTTGCCCAGCGGCCGCTTCCACATCCGAG
>JANMUW010000152.1:0-3816 GCA_031392105.1 Acidobacteriota bacterium
CTGTTCGTACTTTCGATCATGCGGCCGCGCGAAAATACCATCGCAAGATGTTCCGGCCCGAAAATATCATCGTCGTCGCAGCCGGAAATGTTAAGCACGAGAAGTTTGTGAATCTCGTGCGCTCGGGCCTTTTTTCAACGCAGAGTTCGCGGAGATCGCGGAGTAAATCCAACTCTGGGTCCTCTGCGGGCTCTGCGTTTACAAAACGTTTAAGTCCCCAGTCACGCGCACCGAAAATGGCGGCACCGATCGTCATCAAACAAAATCCGACTCTCGAACAGGCGCACGTGATCATCGCTACGCCGCTCGTGTCCGGCCGCGACAAGCGACGCTACGAAGCCGACATCCTCTCGCAGATCATCGGCGGCGGTACATCGAGCCGTCTGTGGCAGAAGATCCGCGAAGAGCGTGGTCTCGCCTACAGCGTCGGTGCAAGTTCGCTGATGTTCAACGACTGCGGAATGTTCATGGTGTCTGCCGCGACATCGCCGGAGCAGACGCTCGAAGTTGTTGATATCACGATCGCCGAGATGCGCGATGTCGCTGAGAACGGTGTAACCGCCGATGAGCTCAAGCTCGCGAAACAGCAGACGCGCGCCTCGGTTTTGATGAGCCTTGAAGATTCGGCTTCGCGTGCCGCGTCACTTGCGCAGTCGGAGATATTGCATGGCCGTCAGATCACGCTCGAGGAATCGCTTGCCAACGTTGAAGCAGTCACGCTCGATGACGTTCGCAGTCTCGCCCGCGAATTTTTCAAGACCGAGAAGATCGCGTTTGCAGCCCTCGGCAATCTGAATGGATTCAAGGTAAATCGGAAGCGATTGAAGATATGAGCCTGTGTAGCGGGGACAACTCCTGCCGCTGGCGGGAATCGTATTAACGATAAGCAATCGGATCTGACTCACCGGCCCGCTCGAATCCGCGCAGTCGCAACGCACATGAGTCGCACACTGCGCACGCGAGGTCCTCGCTTTGGTAGCACGACCACGTCAGACGAAGAGGTGCATTTAGCTCAATTCCCTTTTTCACGATCTCTGCTTTTGAAAGATGAATGATCGGTGTCTCGATCTCGATCCGAGTTTCGGGCTTAGTTCCTGCGTCAATAGTTTTCTGAAACGCTTCGAAAAATTCCGGACGGCAGTCGGGATAACCGCTTGAATCTTCCGCGACCGCGCCGATGTAGATCACGCCCGCACCGATCACTTCGGCCCAGCTAACAGCGATCGCGAGCATGTTTGCGTTTCGAAATGGAACGTAGCTCGTTGGAATTTCTTTTGATTCGAGATCCGCTTCGGTCATAGCAATCGCCTCGTCCGTCAGCGATGAGCCGCCTATCTTCGCGAGATGCTCGATCGAAACATCAAGCCGCTTTTCAACGCTGTAGAAGTCGGCGATGTCATTGAATGCCTTTCTTTCCCGGGCCTCCGTCCGCTGTCCGTAAGAGATGTGAAGGAACGCGAGATCTGCGGAATCTTCGCGTGCGATCGCAGCTGTGACACACGAATCCATACCGCCGGAGATGAGGACGACTGAGATGTTTTTTTTTACCACGGTTTCTAGAGATTGTTAACGACCCGTTTGATACCGTCCTTGATCAGATTCACATTGAAGTTTATCAGCAGACCTAGGCGAAGGTCAGTGAGCCGCAAGTATGTCCTGAGTTGTTTTGCGTGCACCGGTGCGATAGCTTCGATTGACTTCACCTCGATAATAACCTTTCGATCGACAATAATATCGGCCCGAAAGCCTAGATCCAATTTTACGTCATCATAGATAACTGGAACTCCGCGCTGGCAAACGACGGAACATTTCCGTCGAAACAGTTCGTGAGCCATCGTAGCTTCGTACACCGACTCAAAGAGCCCGGGACCCAAATCGTTGTGAATCTTGAAAGCCGAGTCGACAATTATTCTTGAAAGTTCGTTTTCGGTCATAGACGCAATGTGATTTTCCCGCAAAGTCGCAAAGTCGCAAAGTCGCAAAGAAATCCTCATTAATTATTCTTAACGGATTTGAATACTCGGGCGAGCCCGTGATGCCCCCCTGCGGGTCTTCTTTGCGTCTTTGCGTCTTTGCGGGAAACCTTCTTAAACACCCCGGGCTTCAGATCCCCAAATATACTTGTGAAGCTGCAGATTGAGCCTAACCTTCAAACCACCTTTTGCAACCGCTTCGGCGATCTCGGAAAGGTTTTCGACCCCGTGTATCGGCGAGATTAATACTTCTCTTGCTCTATTCACTAAGTCGTAACGGTCGATCACATCTTGAGCGAAGGCCCAATCGTTCATGTCCGCGATAACGAATTTCACCTCGTCCTTATCAGGACGTAAACGCTCAAGATTCGGCCAGTGATTACGTTCCGCTTCGCCGGACGCCGGGCATTTTACATCGAGAATGATCGACGCGCGCGGATCGACATTCTCGGTCGAGACGTACCCGCCTGTTTCGATCAATACTTCATAGCCACGATCGCAAAGTTCGGAGATGAATGGAAACACGTTCTTCTGCACGAGCGGCTCGCCTCCCGTTACCTCGACGAGGTTGCACCCAAATTGTTCGAGCTTCGCGAAGATGTCTCCGAATTCGATCTTATCGCCGCCGTAAAACGTGTACTCCGAATCGCACCACACGCAGCGCATCGGACATCCCGTCAAGCGCACGAACGAACATGGCCGTCCGGCATGCGACGACTCGCCTTGAATCGAGAGAAAGATTTCCGTTACGCGAAGGTCCATGCAAAGATTTTCCCGCAAAGTCGCAAAGACGCAAAGAAGAAGCGATCGGAAGTCTTCGAAGCATTGCGACTCGAACGTCGAAAGCTTACCACGGACGCCCAACGCAAATTAATTTTCGGCCGCCGTTAACATTTCGGACCGGGAATCGTCTATATTACCGGCATCTATCAAGTCTCTTCCCGGACTCCTCGTTCTCGTATTTCGAAATGTCTAACAGCGACATCGCCGAAAATATGTTTTTGCTCCACACGGCGGCACCGGTTGCGGAGCTGAGCATTTCGATCGAAGCCCAGATCATCGATCGGGCGTGCTCGGGAGACCGCGACGCCTTCGCCGATCTCTACCGAATGTTCGCTCCGCTTGTCCACGGTATCCTTCTGGCCCGGGTCCCTCATGATGACGTGCAGGACATCGTTCAGGACGTATTTCTTGCAGCCTTTAGCCGTCTTCACACCTTACGGGACAGAAACGCGGTAGGCGGCTGGTTGGCGAGCATCGCACGGAATCGTGCTGTCGAGTTCTACCGGCAAGCCCGCACGACCGAAGAGCTGTCGGAGGAGTTAACAGGGAAAAACAATCCGGACACGGAGGCTCGGGAAGTGCTCGCCGCCATCCGTGCATTGCCCGAGGCATATCGTGAAACTCTCGTTCTTCGGCTCGTCGAGGGGATGACGGGAATTGAGATTGCCGATCGGACAGGGTTGAAACCGGAATCTGTCCGCGTGAATCTTCATCGTGGAATGGACCTCTTGCGACAGACGCTTGGGGTCGGAGGTCGAAAATGAACGACGAATATCTTTGGCAAAAGACGGGCGAGGATCCGGAGGTCGAGAAATTGGAAAAGATTCTCTCGGTATTTCGGTACCGCGAATCCATCTCGTCGGCAATCGTGGCCAACCGTGTGGCGGTGGAAGAAAAGCCGCCGCGTTTGCGAATGTCACTCGCGTTGGCTTTTGCTTCCTGCGTAGCCGTAGCGATTGTGGGTGTGACGTGGATTCAGCTCGGAAGCGAGAAGACCGAGTCCTTGAGCGTGACCGATTTTGTGTTCGTTAACGGATCGGATAACCCCGCGACAGATTCT
>JANMUW010000155.1:0-11445 GCA_031392105.1 Acidobacteriota bacterium
CCGCAACCGCTGAACTTTCATGGAGAAGGACTCGCGCGGTTTTATACGTTTCTGGTGATGATATTGATCGGTGTACTCGGTGTATTGATGGTAAGTACTCTTCGCTACTCGAGTATGAAGACCGTGGGCACAGGTCGGCGAAATCTATATCTCTTGCTCATCATCGCAGCGATCGGAATGCTTATCTGGCTCTACTCGCGATATGTTCTATTGATCCTTTCGGGCGGGTACGTGGCACACGGCATTATCTGGTATTTGCTCAGTTCAGCTCGGACGCGGAGTCCGCAGCAGAAAGACGAAGCGGCGGCCGAGACCACTTCACAAAATCAAAACTGAGTTAGCGGCTCGACCGACGGCGACCGGATGCTATCGAAGCGACGCTTCCCGAAGCGCTCCTCGTCGAGCGTTCGTGTGGCGAATCCTCGATATCGTCGGAATACGAGTTTCGACACGCGATCAACAACGACACGAGCGCCAAAAACATGACCGATACCGCAGTCGTGTGAAGAACGAAATCAAAAATACTGTGGACCAGGATCGCGAATATGCCGGCAAGCGCACCGTACGCAATTCCCCGCCGATAATTATTGCGGATCGCCGTGGCCGCGCGACCTGACACAAAGAGCCGGAAAAGAAAAAATCCGCCGATCAACAACCCGACTAACCCCGCGTCCGCGAGGACCTGCAAGTAATCATTGTGCGCCTGCTCGACTCGTTCAAGCCCGCTCATCGAATCGTGGGGTGTATACGCAACACCGAACGCTCCGAAACCTGCGCCGAGCGGTAGATTCGCTTTAATGACGCCAAGCGTCACCTGCCAGATATTGCTGCGGCCAGTAGTCAAGTCATTTGACGCAGATGTTTCTGCCACACGCGTCAACGACGTTTCGCCTCCGACAAAGATCGCACCACCGATGACCGCAACAAAAAGCAAAACAGCGAGTGCCAGCTTCAACGCAAGATTAGAACGGCTCTTGGTTCCGGTTGACAGCAACACGAGGAAGATGATCTCGGCAAGAAATGCGATCAGCCCGCCCCGCGATACGCTCAAAAGTAGTGCGACGCCCATCAGAGCGATCGCCGTGATGTAGAGCAATCTCTTGTCCTTGCTGATCGCTCCTGTAAAAACTAGGCCAAGCGGAACAGCCAGCGCCATTTCCATATAGGCCGCAAAGTTATGACGATTGACGAATGAACCGAACGGCGAGATCGCTTCGTAAATTCCGTAGATCTTCAGCGGGCTGAGTACCGATTGCAAAATGGCGAAGAAGGCATAGATAAATCCGAAGACCGTGATAATGACGGCGAGCCGGCGGATGCGAGATGCCGAATCGAGGAGGACAAGCAGAACAGAAAGAAATAAGAAAAGCGCGAAGAAGTGGATCGCAGAGACCTGCGTTGCGAAGGGGTCGAGCGAGATCGTCCGTGGAATCGACGAAATCCCGGCGACCTCGGCGAAACTTCCGATCGGAATTACCTGTAGAAAACCATAGACACCGGCCGCAAGCAGCGCCAACTGCAGCGGATCCGCGTTAAACCTAACCGCACCGGTCAGAAATCCGTCCGCCGCCCACAGAACCGTCAATAAAGCGACGAGAAGATAGAACGCCGCGAGGATCGGCTGATGAACCGTTCCATACGCCATCGTCGTAAAGACGATGATCACGGCTACCAGAAAGAATGCGAGCTTATTTGCCCAGGTCATAATTTGATTAGGCGAAAGTCGTCATACCAGATAGTTCCGGAGATCGGACATTCTCCCTCACAGGCGACGCGCCCGGTGCGAATCAACACACTGTCAAAATCTTCCGGCGCCGTGAAGTCAATCGTCACCAGTTTCCAATCCGCAGAGCCCGCCTCGAACGGTTCCGATGCGGCGATCCCTTTGTTCTCGAGCCCGCTGATGATCTGAACAACCGGTGGTCCACCGCTCCGCAGATTGTCGGTCCGAAGCATGAATGTAAGGCGATAATTCGCTCCGGGAGTTACTGCGACCGATTGCACGACATTATGCAGATCAACCTTCGCATAGCCCTTGAAGCTGACGCGCAAGCTTCGCACGCCTTCAGACTTCACCGATGCATCCGGAAGAACGTCAACTTTCGCCTCGTTCCGGTAAACGCGCCAACCGAAGAGCGTGTCGTCGGGCGGGCCGATAAACGTTTCGAATCCACCATTGGTAACGGCTTCGAATTGCGCTTCGGGATCAATGCCCGTCTGCCGCGAAAATTCAAGAGATTCACGAAACCGTTGTTTCTCGAACAAGCCGCGTGCGATCCGTTTCGCGGTGTCAGTGTGGGTGGCCTTCTGTTCTTCGGTTAAAGTGTTCCAAATACGAAGGGCATTATCGGCACTTCCACGAGCGGCGTAGAAGAGCGCCAAAGTTGATCGAACATCCGGAGTATCTGCCGCCAGGGCTTCTACCCTTTCCGGGTCCTTATCGAAATAATCCCACGCGAGTGAAAAAACCTGTTCGCGGTAAACGACACTCCGCTCCGTTGTCTTTCGTAGTTCGGCGAATGCTTCCTCGCTGCGATTTTGCCGCAGATAGAAGTTGCCAAACTGCCAGTGCGGAAAGGTATAAGTCGGGGCAAGCTCCACAGCACGCCGGAGGGCCAATTCGGCTTTATCCGGCTGTTCGGCTTGCTCGTACGCCCGGCCGAGCTCGATCCAATACCGAAAATCGTTTGGTGAGAGTCGGACGACCTCTTCGAACATCCCGACTGAGTTTTCCAAACTCTCTGGAGAGAAATTCTCTTTCTCACGAGTTGCTATGAGCCACATCGGAAGAGCGTCGGACGGCGCAAAGCTTCTCGCGAGTCGAGCAACGTCGTCCGCGTTCTGTTGATTCGGCGGAGTCAGAGCAGCAAGCATGTTGCCGAGCTGCCACCGCACCGAATACCATGCGAACGCGAACGTCCCCAGGAGCACGGCAATTAAAAGCAGCCGCGCCTTTGTACTTTTTGAATCGAGTACGATCAAAGGTATCTTCACACGTTTCCTAAAAACTCCGCGATCTTTTTGACGACATACTCCTGCTGCTTAGGTTTGAGCTCCGGATAGATCGGTATCGCGATCGACTCCCGCGCAGCCCGCTCAGATTCCGGAAACTCACCCTCCCGATAGCCGAGATAAGCAAAGCATTCCTGCAAGTGAAGTGGAACCGGATAATAAATATCGGTACCAATATCAGCCGTCGCAAGAAACTTTCGAAGATCATCACGTTTGCCCGGCGCACGGATCACAAACTGATTGTAAATATGCCGGCAGTTCTCGCGCTCAAACGGTAATTCGATCTGCTCGGTGAGTCCCGCATCCGTGAATAGCTCACGATAGCGGTCCGCGTTTTTCTTTCGCCGGTTCGACCACGAATCGAGATGAGGAAGTTTTACACGAAGGATCGCTCCCTGAAATCCGTCCAGTCGCGAATTCAGTCCGATCCATTTGTGATAATAACGCTCCTCCGAACCGTGAACGCGAAGCGCGAGCAGCTCGCGAGCGATCTCGGGATCGTCAGTGGTCATAAAACCGCCGTCACCCATGCCGCCAAGATTTTTCGAAGGATAAAAACTAAAGCATCCAACCTCGCTCATCGCTCCGGCGCGAGTGCCGTCTTCTTCTGCCCCGATCGCCTGCGCCGCATCCTCGACAACCGGAATACCGTGCTTGCTCATGATCTGATTCAGATCGGACATGTCGGCGCACTGGCCGTAGAGATGTACCGGCTGGATCGCCTTCGTTCGATCCGAGATCAAAGCCTCGACCTTCGAGATATCAAGATTGAACGTCGCCGGATCGATATCGACGAATACAGGTTTCGCTCCCAGCCGCGTGATCGCGCTCACCGTTGCGAAAAAACTATACGGCGTCGTTATTACTTCGTCTCCGGCCGTAACACCGACAGCCATCAGCGCGAGCAACAGCGCGTCGCTGCCTGAAGCACATCCTATCACGTACTTTGTCCCGCAATACTCGGCCAACTCTTCTTCAAGCGCCTTTACCTCTCCACCCAGAATGAATGCATTCGTGTCGAGTACGCGGCCGAGCGCGGCTTCGATCTCGGGACGTAATGCATTATTTTGTTCGGCGAGGTCGAGTAAAGGAACTTTCATGTACTTGCCACAGAGCACACAGAGACGATCTGAAAAAGTCTCTGTGCGCTCGGTGGCTAAATTCTAACCAAATCGAGGAGCATTTGCATTTTCGCCGCTTCTTTTTTAGCCTCGGTTAGATGATCCGCAATAAAGCTGCCCGCACTCTCGAGATAATCAAGCGACTCAAGAAAGCTTATCCGACGGCTCATTGCGCACTAAATCATACAACCCCGTTCGAGCTCCTCGTTGCGACGATCCTCTCTGCCCAGTGCACGGACGAGCGGGTGAATATTGTGACAGCGAACCTGTTTCGCAAATATCATGGGCCGGTCGATTTTGCCGAAGCATCGCAGGAAGAACTTGAGACCGATATCCATTCGACGGGCTTTTTTCGAAATAAGGCAAAGAACATACGCGCCGCTTCGCAGAGAATTCTGGATGAGTTCGGCGGCGAGGTACCGCGAACAATGCCGGAGATACTTTCGCTCGCCGGGGTCGCGCGAAAGACCGCTAACGTGGTTCTTGGAAACGCTTTTGGGATCACATCGGGTGTTGTCGTAGACACTCACGTCTCCCGGCTTTCCCAACGCCTCGGGATCACAAAGCAAAAAACGCCCGAAAAGATCGAACTTGATCTTCAGGCGCTTGTTCCTAAAAAAGACTGGGTTATGTTTTCACATTGGCTTATTTTTCACGGCCGGCAGATATGTCACGCTCGAAAGCCAAAATGCACGGAATGTGTTCTTGCCGATCTGTGCCCGGCTTTTAAGCTGTTTGTAAAAGTCTAGCCAGGAGACAGGAGACAGGAGACAGGAGACAGGGATGATACTCTCTTGTCTCTTGTCTCTTGTCTCTTGTCTCTTGTCTCCTGTCTCCTGTCTCCCGTCTCCCGTCTCCCGTCTTCTTCAGTTCTCCGGCGGTAGCGGCGGCATCTCGCCCTGCTTAAATCTCGGAAGCATTTCGTCGCGCATCGCCAGTTGATAAACCGCTGCCGCGATGATGATCGCCGATCTCTTTACATCATCTTCGATTATGCGTTCATAGGTATCGAGGTTCGTGTGCCATGTATGCGTGAAGTATTCGATAGGATCCTGATTCACGCTGATTCCCGGCAGCCCGGCCTGATTGAACGATGTATGATCCGAGCCACCGAGGCCGCGGCTCTTCGACGCTGTCGCTCCGAGGAACCCAATGTCGGCATATGGTTCACCAATTCGCTTCATAATGTCTGCCGTTTCCGGCGGTCCAAAGACACTGAAACGCCTTGCCTGGCCGGTTCCCATATCGATGTTGAAATAGCCCGCAAACTTGTTGAAATTCGCAGTCGGTGCTTCAGCGGATCCGAAATGCTTTTTCACATAAGCCTGGGAACCTAAGAGGCCCTGCTCTTCGCCGCTCCAAAGAGCGACCCTTATTGTCCGACGCGGCTGAACACCGATCGCCTTCAAGATTCGCGCAGCTTCCATCATTACTGCACAACCGATCGCATTGTCTGTGGCTCCGGTCGCCGAATGCCATGAATCGAGATGGCCGCCGAGCATAACGACTTCGTCCTTCTTGTCCGATCCCGGGATCTCTCCGACTACGTTGTAAGACGTCTTACCTTCGGGAAAAAATCTATTCTTAATGTCGAACTCGAGTTCCACGGTTGTGCCATCGCCGAGCATACGCGTAACGCGGCCAAAATCCTCGTTTCGCAAGATCACTGTTGGAAGGATGGTCTTTGGATCTGCTTTCTGATTTCCGAATGCTCGGATCTGTCCATGCTCACGGCCCGCGTCGTTGACCCGGATCACGGCTTTGTTCGCGACGAGGAACTCATTCAGCTGGGTCGCGATCTGGCTTCCGGTCAGAGTTGTCGCCGGTGCCATCGCTATTGGTGTCGGCAGCGGCGTGGGCGACGGAACAGCGCTCGGAGTTGGGTTTGGATTTACCCTCTTCGGAGGCGGCTCGAAATTAACGGGGATCGCCGCCGGCTTTCCGACGAACACAATCTTTCCTTTTACTCGGTCGCGCACGCTGTTGAAGTAAGCGGTCAACTCGGCCTGCGTGGGATTTCGAGTCGAGGCGGCATCCGGAGACGTTGACGGCCGGGGAGTGATTAGATTGAAGGCCTGTGCGTTTACACGCTTCTTGGTTCCAGGGGTCCACGCCAAAACTTCAAATACCAGGGAATCGCGTACGGGGGCCGTAATGAATCCCGACGCCCGATCGTTCACCCAGCCGGGGCTGCCGAAATCCCATGGCTCGAGTGCCGCATTTGAAAATCCCCAAGAGGTCATTTCCTTCGCCGCCCATTCGGCCGCAGCTTTATGATTAGGCGAGCCGGTAAGACGGGGTCCATAAACATCACTTAGATAATGCATCGTATGCATTATCTTTGAGTTCTCCATTCCCTCTTTACGAATCTGCGCATTGACGTCAGCCGTCTGCCCGAGGGCGGTCAACGGCAGCAGGAACGCGCAGCTTAGAATTAGTGCGATTATTTGGTTTGGTCTTTTCATCGTTAATGATTTACCAGCCGTTGGCCGGAGCTTTTGCTTTGAATATTTTTATGGCGCCGAATCCGGCCTGAAGTTTCTTAAGTTTATATCCTACAATCTCGCCGTGGCTTTCGAAAAAGTGACGAACGGACAGCCGGGCGGGACGACTGACGTTCACGACTGAGATTGCGGTTAAAAGCCTTCGCGCGTTATCGTAATCTCAAAATAATGAAAACTATCGCACGTTTGCTAATACTCTTTGTCGCGATCGAGCACGTCGGAATTCTCATTCTCGAAATGTTCTTTTGGAACCATCCGGTGGGTCAGAGAATTTTTGGCATGACGCCAGAGGTCTCCGCAGCGTCGGCAGTGCTTGCGGCGAACCAAGGTCTGTATAACGGTTTTCTCGCAGCCGGCTTACTATGGGGATTGCTTTCCGACAGGCGAAACGTCAAGTTGTTCTTCCTCGGATGCGTGATCACGGCCGGAGTCTTTGGCGGCCTTACGGCGAAGACCTCCATTCTTATTACTCAGGCATTACCTGCCATCCTTGCTCTCGGCTTTACTCTGATTTCCCATGAAAAGGAAAGGTGACGCTTTCCGACAAAAAACAACGAGCACGCCGGAGCGTGCTCACATGAAATCAAGTAATCAGAGAATTAAAACTGCAGCTCGCCATTGGATGACAACATCCTCGCGACCTTAAAGTCGAATGATTTAGGGATCAGTTTGCCGTCTGCGTTCACACTGTTCGTCCTGAGCTCGTTCGCGAACATAAAACGAATCTGCTTATCGGCGGCTGTGAAAAACGGCTCACCCTTTTCGTTAGTTCTCTTGAAGAAAAATAAGGCAGCGTCTGTCGCATTTTTTGGCGGAGTGAACTGCGTAAGCTCGAGCTTTTGGTCCTTGTCGTTCACCAGAAAGATCTTGCCTTTGAGCTCACTAATCGTAAGCGACTGAAAGATACCTTCGCTGACTGAAGTTGAAGTGTCTTTCCATTTCGACAGTGTGACTACGTAATAATCTTTACAGATCCCGCACTCCAGAAACTTTACCTTCTGCTCGTCAAACTCCTGCTTGTCCTCGGCGTTCATCTTGTCGTAGTTCGCATCGAGCTGCTGGAGCCGAACCAGAGCCTGGCGTACCGGCAGAGCAGAATGCAGTCGAATTGCAACGGGAACCGGATAATCGACTCTGCCTTGGTTGCCACGGTACGTCCCACGATTATTATCGCCTGCCGACCGAGCCGTCTGCTCTTGTTGTGCCGCAACGAGACCTTCTTCGGATTGATACTGGCTGGCCCATCCGGAGTCGGTGGTGACCTTCGTGGCTTCATCCCTGCTCCATTCTTTATAAGATTTCTGCAAGAACTTCTGTCCAAAAGCGGATGACGTGAGGATCAACGCAAATACAAATATCCATGTGTGTGCGAGTTTCATAGAGCTAAAATCTCCAGTCTAAATAAAATTGGTGGGCTGATCTGTTATGCGACCTACTAAATCGTAATCGAACGCCTCGGTAATCTCAACGTCATAGACTGTACCTACAACCGGATCAAGATCGTCCGGTACGTCATTGATAAAAATATGGCCGTCGATCTCTTTTGTCTGCCCTTCGAGTCTGCCCCGGAAGAGCATATCCGATTCTTCGGATAGCCCTTCGAAGAGAACCTTGTAGGTATTGCCGATCTTCGCTTTGTTAAGCCACTTGCTGATCTTCGCCTGCTCTTTCATCAGTCGCGAGCGTCGCTGTTTCGCGATCTTCGGATCCACCTTATTTGGCAGATCGTACGCAGGCGTTCCCTCTTCGTCCGAATAGGTAAAGACTCCGACGTTGTCAAAGCGGCAATTCTTTACAAAAGCAATCAACTCTTCAAAATCTTCTTCAGTCTCGCCGGGAAAACCCGTTATAAAAGTTGTCCGGATCGTGATTCCTGGTACTCGTTCGCGAACGCGAGCAATAAGCCGTTCGAGTGATTCGCGCGTCCCGCCGCGTTTCATCAACTTCAAAACGTTCCGCGAAGCATGTTGCAATGGCATGTCGAGGTACTTTACGGCCTTACGTGTTTCCGCCATCGCCGCAAGAAATACGTCGGAGATATGTGTCGGGTAGGCGTACATGACGCGGACCCATTCGATGTGATCGATCTCCCCGAGAGCTCGGATCAACGCTGCAAGAGCATCAACCTCGCCCAGATCTTCGCCGTACCGCGACGAGTCTTGCGCGATCAGAACGAGTTCCTTCACGCCCTGATTCGCCAGGTTCCGAGCTTCCTCGATGATTGAACCGAACCTTCTGGATCGAAAGCTTCCGCGCATTCCGGGGATCGAGCAGAAGGCGCACGGACGGTCGCACCCCTCTGCGATTTTTATAAAAGCCGTGTGCGACTCCGTAGCTCGAAAACGCGGCGTATCAAAATCGTAAAGATAGGTCGCCGTCTTGTCACCGATCGGTAGCAGAGGCAGTGAGCGGAAATTCTTTGTTTCGTCGGTTGCTTCGAGAATGCGTGTGACTTCGTTTGTTCCGATGAACGCATCCACATCCGGAAGCTCTTTCATCAGATCATCGCGGTATCGTTCGACCAAACAGCCGGCGACAACGACGCGTTTCGTAACGCCGTTCTCCTTCGAACGCGTCGCTTCGAGAATCGCGTCGATCGATTCCTGCTTCGCCGATTCGATAAACCCGCACGTATTGACAACGACGGTATCGGCTTCTGCGGCGTTATTCGTGATCTCGTAGCCGGCCTGCTGGAGCGTGCCCATCATCACCTCGCTGTCGACGAGATTCTTCGGGCATCCAAGGCTGACAAATCCAACTTTCTTCATAACAAAAACAAACGTCGATTATAGTCGATTACAGGCGAATACCGCAGGGCGAAAATGCTTTGTTTCGTGAACGCAGGAATACGTTGGGTGAAATCTTTCGACTCGGGGTCCGACAGAAAGAAACGCGACGGAATCTTTGTTATTATCAGCGCGGTCTGCTGAACCTTTATGCCTCGAGACAACAACTTGATCCATGAATCCTCGGTTGCGTCCGTAGAAGAGATCCGAACGCATTTCCCGGCTTTGAAGCGAATCTATAATGGCAAACCTGTGGCCTATTTCGACGGGCCTGGCGGCACTCAGGTTCCTATCGTGGTCGTCGAGGCGATGAACGACTACCTCTTCAATCACAACGCCAACACACACTGGGAATATCCTTCGAGCAACGAGACGGATCAGATCATTGATGAATCGCGTCAGACGATCGCGGAATTTATAAATGCGTCGCCG
Organism: Acidobacteriota bacterium; assembly: GCA_031392105.1. Taxonomy (GTDB): domain Bacteria; phylum Acidobacteriota; class Blastocatellia; order Pyrinomonadales; family Pyrinomonadaceae; genus OLB17. Next base: position 9,856 of record JANMUW010000155.1, read on the forward strand.
AGTGAGATCGTTTTCGGGCAGAACATGACATCGCTGACCTTTCATCTTTCGCGAGCTTTAGGGCGACAATTCCGATCTGGCGATGAGATCGTCGTTACCGAGCTAGATCACCATGCGAATTCGGATACATGGAGAGCTCTCGCGAAAGACCGCGATCTAACCATTCGAATTCTGCCGATGAACGTCGAGACGGGACAGCTCGACATGAACGAACTACCGAAACTCCTCAACAATAGAACGAAGCTCGTCGCGATCGGTGCGGCTTCGAATATTCTCGGGACGATCAATCCCATCAAGCGAGTTGTCGCGATGGCCCGCGATGCGGGAGCACTAACCTTCGTGGACGCGGTTCACTATGCGGCTCACCAGTTGATAGATGTGAGGGAGATCGACTGTGATTTTCTGGCGGTCTCGGCGTACAAGTTCTACGGCCCGCACATCGGGATCTTGTTCGGCCGGAAGGATCTATTGGACTCGCTCGACGCACCTAAGCTAACTCCGGCTCCATATCGTGCGCCCGAACGACTGGAAACGGGGACACAGAACCATGAAGGCATCGCAGGCGCCGCGGCAGCGGTTGATTTTCTCGCGTCGCTCGTTGAGGGCGGCTCGCGTCGTGAACGATTGTCTTTAGTTTTTGATGAACTGCACGGGCGTCAGCATGAGATGGTCAAAGTGATGTGGGAAGGTCTCTCGAGCATCCGGGGTGTGACCGTGTACGGCCCACCGCCTGATACACCGCGTACATCGACAGTTTCTTTCGGTATCGCGGGTTATAGTTCCGATGCCGTGGCCCAACGACTGGCCGAGAAAGGATTGTTTCTGTCGGACGGAGATTTCTACGCATCGACCGTCGTTGAAAGATTGGGCGTTGACGGTTTGGTTCGAGCCGGGCTTGCTTGCTACACGACAAATGACGAGGTCGAGAGATTGTTGAGTGGTGTTCGATCGATCTCCAGTTAGCACAACGACCACAAATTCTCGATCTCTAGATCAGCCCTACAACGCAAAAAAGCCCGCTCATTTTCTGAGCGGGCTTTCTTAAATAATCCCGGCGACTTCCTACTTTCCCACAACTGAAAGCTGCAGTATCATCGGCTCCAACAGGCTTAACTTCCGTGTTCGGGATGGGAACGGGTGTGACCCTGTCGACAAAATCACCGGAAAACTGAGGTGAAGCAGTTATCGGTCGTGCGTCAGTCCTAAAACCTCGCGTACCGAGGCCAACCTGGCGGCTGGCTCTGCTCCAAAATTATTAAAGATCAAAACTTGATGTCTAATAACTGAATACATGCAGTATTTCCTACGAGCTGCTTGAATAAATTTGCTAGTCAACAAATTTTATGGTCAAGCCTTGGGACAATTAGTACTGGTCAACTAAGTACATTACTGCACTTACATCTCCAGCCTATCAACCTGGTGGTCTTCCAGGAGTCTCACGGGCAGAAATAATCTTAGGTCTGGCTTCACGCTTAGATGCATTCAGCGTTTATCCATGCTCCACATAGCTACCGAGCAATACCGCTGGCGCGATAACTCGTACACTAGAGGTGGATCCATCCCGGTCCTCTCGTACTAAGGACAGATTCC
>JANMUW010000215.1:0-12899 GCA_031392105.1 Acidobacteriota bacterium
GTCAATGGTCATTCCGTGGACCGGTTTTCCAATCAAAAAGTTACTTGACCAGGTGGAACCGTTGGGGATTGCGAAATATGTGGCGTTCGAAACGGCTTACGATCCGCAGCGAATGCTATCTTCACGTTCGGCGGGGATAGACTTCCCGTACGTCGAAGGGCTGCGGCTTGATGAGGCGCTTCATCCGCTCACGATCCTGGCGACGGGGCTCTATGGCAAACAGATGCCCAACCAGAATGGAGCCCCGATTCGACTTGTTGTTCCGTGGAAGTACGGATTCAAGAGAATTAAGTCGATCGTGAAAATCACGCTAACCGAGGACGAACCACCGACAACATGGAACCTCGCAGGCCCGGACGAATACGGCTTCTATTCGAATGTAAATCCTGATGTCGATCATCCGCGATGGTCGCAAGCGACAGAACGCCGGATCGGTGAACTGGGAAGACGAGAAACTTTCCTGTTCAACGGCTACGCTGATGAGGTTGCCTCGATGTACGCGGGAATGGATCTGAAAAAGTACTTCTAATGCAGGACGTAAAGTTCAACAAGTTCCTCATCTCGCTGAACGGGCTTATTCCACTCGGCTTCCTTCTGTTCGACTGGTGGCGAGGGGAGCTTGGGGCAAACCCGATCGAATTCTTTCTGCGAACGACCGGAGTACTGACGCTGGTTTTCGTTTTGGTCACTCTGTCGATCACACCGCTCAGAAAGATATTCGGATGGAATGCGCTGATCAAATACCGGCGCATGCTTGGGTTGTACGCTTTCTTCTACGGGCTGATCCATCTTATTACGTACAGCATTTTCGACAAGAGTCTTGACGTTGTCGCGATAGCCGGCGACGTCTGGCAGCGTCCGTTCATCGCCGTCGGGATGCTTGCATTCGCTATGCTTGTTCCGCTCGCTGTTACCTCAACCAACGGATGGGTGAAACGTCTTGGTGGAAAAAATTGGGCTCGTCTGCACAAGCTGAGTTACTTCGTAGCGGTGCTCGGCGTGATCCACTTCTGGATGATCGTAAAATCGGACGTGTTCTATCCGGCGATATTTGGATTGGTCGTGGTAGTGCTGCTCGGTTACCGCATCATTGAGAAAATGAATCCGAAACCGGCACAGGCAAGGAAGGGAACTGAGACCCATGCGTGATCATCGACGAGCATCGAACTTGCGTCGATAATCCGGTCCGTTTACGTCGATCGTCTTACACATCTCATACAATCGCGAGCGAAGGCGTACTCCGATCCGGTCTTCGAGGGTCTCCTCGCGATCGGCCTGGCGCTCATCGGGATAGTTAGTCGTAAAGATCGTTGCTTTCTTGTCGTTGTATCGAGTGTTGATGATATGGGCCATCGTGTCTCGGACCCAGTCTGTGGGTTTCGACGCACCAAGCTCGTCGAGTACAAGCACCTCAACATTTAACACCGGGGCAAGGACCGCGAGTTCCGAGGCCTTTGTATTCGTATTGTACGAATCCTGGATTTCCTTCAATAGCGATCCGAACTCATAGAACAAACATCCAAATCCCCGCTCAGACAGCCCCTTCAAAATAGAAACCGCGAGATGTGTCTTTCCAACGCCGACCGAACCGGTGAATAGAATCCCGCGATCTACGGCCGGGTATTCCATTGTAAATTGAGTGGAAAGACGAAGAGCCTTGATCTGCGATGGATCCGATGGTAGGTAACTGTTGAAATGACACGGCGCATAACGTCCGGGGAGCTTCGCCTTGTCATAGCTTCCGCCGGCCGCTTTCTGTTTTTGGCACGAGCAAATCCTGGCTCCTTTTCCGGGAACGATCTCCATTCCGGAGCCGTAACAAACGGGACAGGCGTCATCAAATTCACCGGGCTCGCCTGCGGCGGGTACCGCACTCAGCGCTATTTTTGCGTGTTCAATTGGCATGAAGATCGGAGAAGTTGGAAGGATTATAGCACTCGGAATCGGCGAATCAAATTTTATGGATTTTGCAGTGGCTTTCTGGCAAGTGGCGCGAGCTCTCGCGATATGGAAGTGACGGCCTTATGCTATATTTACGTTTTCTTGGCGATTCCGCATATGGGTTTATTAAGAAATCTGCTAGTCAAGATCGGCCTCGCCGATCTTAAATCCGAAAGAACGCCGATCAGCGTTTTTCTTCTCGACGACGATCGCCGAAGGCATCGATGGTTTGAAAAACGATTCGTGGGTGACGTCCTCGACATCGCCGAGACTGTCGAGGACGCCAAGACTTTCCTCGCCAAGCGGAGTTACGACGCAATCTTTTTGGATCATGATCTGCTGCCTCATCACTACGAATCAAACGATCATAATGACTACGCAAGCACCGGCTTTGCGATCGCCGAATTTCTGAACGAACGAGCTGACCTCCAGCGCGCAGCGACCATCATTGTCCATACCAGAAACGCCGATGCTGCGATCCCGATGGTGCAGAAGCTAAGAGAAACTGGACGCAACGTTGAGTACGTTGCGTTCCCGATGCTCGATCTAAAAATCAAGAATTATTGGAAGCGATAGCCAACAGTCTTACTTTACGGCCGTTGAGTTAGCTTTGGACTTTATCTCGTCAAGCTCCTTCTGGGTCTGTTCGATCAAGCTCTTAACGCCATTCTTCACGTTCTCATCCTTTAAACTTGCCATCGATTTATTGAGAGCCATCAAGTAGGCAGTCTTCAAAGCCTGCTCCTTTGGAAGTTTGATGTCCGGCTCGACCCCGGTACCTTCCCAATTCGTTTTCGATATCGGATTGATCGCGCGGCCGATTGGAACAAACGCGCCGAAGTGATCGCCGAGCCGAACCATCCCGCCCGGATGCGCTCCGCCGCCGGTCGTCTCGCCGATCACCGTCGCACGTTTTAGATTTTTCAGGTTGTAAGTAAATTCCTCGGCGCCCGAGAATGTGTAGTTGCTTGTGAGGACGTAGACGTCCTTGTTAGTGAATTTGATCTTGGCGGATTCAGGCTTCGTCCAGAACTCCTCCGTCCTGTTTTCTTTTCTCCAATAGAGATCGTTAAGGTGAACGGGCTTGTCGCCGAACAGGTAAGACGAGATCAGCGCGATCATCGCCGGGTTACCGCCGCCGTTTTGCCTGAGGTCGAAGATCAGAGCTTCGGCGTTTTGGAGGAAGGTCATCGCGGCGGCGACAGTTTCGGCTCCGGCTTCCTCGTCATTAAAACCTCGAAGGTCGATGTATCCGATATTACCGTTCATTCGCTCGATCTTTTCAAAACCATAATTGACCCGGCGGTTGAACCATTTTTGCTTTTCGATTTCGGCCTCGGTCGGTTCGCGGCGGTCTTGACGCGTCGGAAGAACCTCGTACGAATAACGAACTCGAAGGTGTTTGTCTTTGCTTACGGTTTGAAGATCGGCGGTGAGTTTTTCGGCGAATGCGCGGGCGCTGGTAATCGAGTCGTACTCCTTCGCACCTGCACGCGTCCGAATGTCTGTTTCCATCCTTTTGGCTGTCTCCGGAAAAACGTACGCTTCGTTTAGTTCCTTGAGCAAGACGTCTATCACAGCCGAACGAGTTGCGGCGTCGATCGTAAGATCCGGAGCCGTCTGCGGTTGTTGAGCAGATCCGTCGCCCGGGAAAATTACAAACGTGAAGCCAAGGGCGATAACTGCGACGAGATAAAATATTCGGTCTTTCATTGGGGTAATACTCCTTAATTAACGGGCGATCAAACCTTTGAGCAGGAGATTCGCTAGTGCGGATACACGTTTTTCTATTTCCCTGCGGGCCCCCAACTCCTGAGCGCTAAGGCTGTAGGGAAGAAGCGAATTCGTAGCGGAGATGAGCGACAAGGCGGTCTCGTCCACGTTTATCTTTGCGAACGAGCCTTCGTCGATTCCGACTTTGATAAGACCGGCGAAGATTCGGGCCTCTTCAGCGAAGTAGCGCTTGCGACGCTCGAGGAGGCTCGGCCTGATCTTGGAAAAAATATCGTCCAGGCTGCGCGTGTAATGCTGAACGCTATCGAAACGGAAAATCACCCGCTCGATCAACATTTCCTTAAGCCGGCTTTCGCAGGATGTTTTCTTTTGTGCGATCGCCTGTAGGCGCGTTTTCAGACGTTCGATGATCGCGTCTATGTGCGACAATGCGATCTCTTCCTTACTCGAAAAGTGCAGGTACACACTTCCTTTGCCGATCCCGACTTCTGACGCGAGATCGTCGATCGTCATCTTCTTGTACCCACTCCGCGTGAGCAGTCGATCAGTGGCGTCGAGGATTGCGCTTTTTACATCGCGAGTTTGTGAGGCGTCTCTCATAAGCTTATCTAATCTGACCGGAATTGAATTTCAGTCAGAATTTATAGACGACTATACCACAGTTTTTGATTCAGTAAAGTTCCGTGACTGGCCCGACGCTACAACCCGGCGCGATCCCACTTCTTTTTGACGTCAACGATCAGATCGGCAACTTTATCCGTTACTTTCTTGTAGTATTCGTCGGCCTTTTTTTGATCAAACCTGGGATAGCCCTGGCCTTTCTGATAAAGTCCGATCGATGACGGAAACGGAACCGCGGCCCAAGTGCCCGGAGCCGGATATGCTGTCGCGAGCTCAGCATTGTATCTTTCAGGATGCACCAAGGTCGGGTCGATGGATTGAATGAAGGCCGTCTCGTTCAAACCGGCGTGGCCGCCGTCTTCGCCGAACACTGCTTTGGTTTCGTCCGATGCAAACGACCACCAGTTGATCACCAATGTTCGTACCTTCCTTTCGACCGCAACTTCGGCCGCGACCGATTGTAGAACCGCGGTTTGCCCGCCACCGTGACCATTTAGAATGATTATGTTTCGAAAGCCATTTTTCGCGAGGCCCTCGAGAATCTGCTTTACGAACGGGCGATAGGCGGCTTCGGTGATCTGGAACGCGCCCGGATAAGCTTCCATTGAGCCCGTTATCCCGTATGACAGCGTCGGTGCGATCATCGCGTTCGTGCGACGCGCGATCGTTCGAGCCATCGCCGTCGGGGCCGTATTATCGGCGCCGTTATTTATCACACCGTGCGGCTCGAGTGTACCGGTTGGAAGCAGAACGGTGTCGATCTTTGAAGGGATGGTTTCCTTGAACTCCATCCAGTTGATGCGGTCCATCTCACGAGTCGATACGACATCGGCTTGAGTTTGGCCGAATGCAGATGCCGCGATAATTAGAACGAAGCCATAGAGGATCACACGAAACATAGCGGTACTCTCCGGAAAAACTAAAAACTAAAAACTAAAAACTAAAAACTAAAAACTAAGAAATTAGGACTGAGAACTGAAAACTGAGAACTGAAAACTGATACGGGAACCAGAAACCAGAAACTAGAAACTAGAAACCTACTCATCCCGCTTGAGGTAATTCTTGCCCTTTAATTTTTCAGGCAGGAGGTCGTCATTTTCCGGATACATTTCGTAGCCCTTGCCGTAACCGAGGCCCTTCATCAATTTTGTCGGGGCATTTCTAAGGTTCATCGGTACGGGTAAATTACCGAATTTCTTCGCGTCTTCCATCGCCGCACCGATCGCATCACACGCCCGTCGATCCTTTTGAGCGTTAGCGAGATATGCGACACCGTGCGCGAGATTCAGAAGGCATTCAGGCAGGCCGATCGTTTCAACGGCGCGAAACACGGCGTTCGCTACAACAAGTGCGGTCGGTTGTGCGAGACCGATATCCTCGGACGCGAAGATGACCATCCGCCGCGCAATAAACTTAGGATCTTCGCCGCCCTCGATCATTCGTGCGAGGTAATAGATCGCGGCGTTGGGTTTGCTCGCACGCATAGATTTGATGAACGCGCTGATGACGTTGTAATGCTCCTCTCCTTTCTTGTCGTACCGGAGGAACCTGGACTGCAGAGTTTCCTTAAGAGTCTCGATTGTGACCTTGTCATACAGCCGGGCAGTATTCTCGATCATCGTCAAAGCTTGGCGTGCATCGCCGTTTGCCATTTCTATCAGCCATGCACGCGCATCTTTATTCAATTTGTAACCCGTACGATCGATGATCGCTGCCATGTCATCATCGGTTAGCTCCTCTAGCACGAAGACACGTAGTCGCGACAGAAGCGGGGAGATCACTTCAAAGCTCGGATTCTCCGTAGTCGCTCCGATCAGGATCAGATCTCCGTTCTCGACATACGGCAATAGAAAATCCTGCTGGGCCTTATTGAAGCGGTGGATCTCGTCGAGGAAAAGTACCCGAGGGATCAGCCGAGGTTCGCGCTTATCGACGAGTTTGCGGATATCATCTTTGCCCGCGGACACGGCCGACAGTTCATGAAATTCGGCGTTGATCGCATTGGCGTAGATCCGGGCGAGAGTCGTCTTTCCCGTTCCCGGCGGGCCCCAAAGGAGAAACGAGAAGATGTGGCCCTGCTCGATCGCGAGCCGGAGAGGTTTGCCCTCCCCGACAAGATGTTCCTGTCCGGCAAATTCGCTCAGATCGCGGGGCCTGATTCGGTTAGCAAGGGGTTCCATTTAATGCGATTACAATATTATAGCCGGACTTGCGAATATCGGCCTTGAAAACTTCGAGTGAAAAGTGAGAGTACGGAGAATCGTGGTACTTTCCCAGTTAACTTTTACTTCTTAGGTTTTTTTGCAACTTTCACCCGGTGAGGGCGTGATTGAACCTGAATGATAACGGAATCATAGAACAAACCCTCCTCTAGGTTCCTTTTGCCGTCCGGTGTTGACACAGCAGCACCGGACTTTTTTTGTCCCGATCCGAATCTTTCACGTCGGCCAAAACCCGCGAGTAGCATGACGATGCTTAACGTTGAGTTGATCGCCTTTGTTTTCGCGCTGGCTTTTGCAACGTAAGAAAAAAACTCCCTCCTTACAAAGGAGGGGTGGCAGCGGCTTCGGCTGAGCGGGTGACCGCCTTGCAAAGCCTCCCCTTCTTGACCACTTCGCACATTTCAAGGCTAAATAAATGACATGCAAAAGCTAGATGCTCTCATCGCATTTTCATTTCTCATATTAGTTTCAGCCTCTACAGTTCTCGCGCAAGAAGAACAGAGCGGAATGATCAAATCCGCGAATGGCATTCTCGTCGTATGGAACGAGCCCGGAAACTATTTCACCATCGAGATCAAGGGAAAGAAGATCGCCCCCGGTCAACAGCGAATGCTGTTTCAGGTCGACGGTAGATTTTTTCAAATTCAGACCGTTGAGAAAAAAGCGTTTCAGAAAAAGCCGAACGATAAGTCGCTAGATGACAAGGCGATCCTCGCCGCGCATCGCGATTGGGAACGGGACTACATCTCAGGAGTTCTAAAACGCGAATTGAAAGTGGAATCGGAATGGATGAAGCTGCCGGGCGGCCAGGACATCCTCGCGTGGAGTTACGAAATGCCAAAAGTCGCCGATCGCCAGACCGTAATGAGACAGTTGTACCTCGCTGTCGTGAAACGTGATCACGTTCTCCTACTAAACACCGCCCTCGAAAAAGAAGGCGAGGCGAACGAAGCGAAAGATCTTCTCCTTCAGACCTTGATCACGCTAAAGTCCAGCGACAAGCCGCTGAGCCTGCAGAAAGCGGCCGAGCAGATAAAGAATGGAACCAGCTATCGAAGAGTGACCGAGGCGCAGGTGCCAGCGCAATCCCAACAACCCTTCTAAATTCCAGAGTACCGGTATAGACTGAGAACACACCCGTTCCGAAATGATGGATAGTGGAGAAAACCAGATGACGTCCGAGTTGGCGACAGAGGCAAGGCGTTCGATTCCTGACAGGGCAGAACGGCCCGGACGGATCGCGGATGCCGACGGTGTCCGAGCTTCGACGAACAACCTGTTTCAGAACATGGGGACCGAACACCTTTTGCGGCTTCGTCCGTTTTTGAAACGAGCGAACCTCGCAAAGGACCAGTACCTCTACCAGCAGGACGATAAGATCGACAACATTTACTTTCCGGAGACGGCTGTCGTCTCAGAATTCCAGATCCTCGAAGATGGGCGAATGATCGAAGTCGGGATGATCGGCGGCGATGGTGCTGTCGGTATCGCTGCGGGCTTCAATCCGTGCCGGGCCACGAACTGCATGCAGGTCTGCGTTGCCGGCACGTCACTCGTCGTCGGACGAGATCTATTCGAGCGCGAGGTTCTTGCGGATCCGCGCTTGCAAATTATCCTCCATAAGTACCTCAATGTGCAGGTCAAACAGCTTTCTCAAAAGGTCGTCTGCAACACTTTTCATTCGGTCGAGCAGCGATTTTGCAGCTGGTTGCTAACACTTCAGGGCAAGAGCGGCCGAGACCGATTCAGGATCACACATGAACATATTGCCCGCGCCCTCGGTGTCCACCGCCCCAGCATCACATTCATTGCGCAAAACTTGCGCGAAAAAAATCTCATCGATTATGGCCGGGCCCGACTTGCGATTTCCGACACGGCAGGTATCGAGAAGCTCGCATGCGGTTGCGGTATGGAGGCTCAAGCTCTCAAAGCAGCACACTGAGTTTCCATTTTGGTAATAGATGTACAGCATCAGTCACGATCCTCCGATGCTGTTGAGTCAGCGACCAGCGATCGGGAGACCGGAATTTACCTTTCAGATTTACATTCTCGAAATTTCCGTCTCGCCCTAATCTTCTTGAATACTAATTTATTCGATATGGAACTCACTCCACTTCCGTACGACGAATGGTTGACTAAAAATATCGATGTCATGCGCATATTCGTAGTGAAAATAATCCCAAACTTCCTCGACCCTCTTTGGCGTTCTGCGTGGATCTGTTTCTCCAAACTCCCAAAACTGTAGCGAAACGGTTCCGGTTCGATGAGATGCCATCGGAGGCCACCGCGACAGTTTTTGATGTTAAGATCGAGGAGACGCGAACAATCCGCTTTCTCAAATTCGTCGTGACGAGTTCAGGCGATAGCTCCGAAACGCCGGCGCGCGAATCGCGGGGCGTCGAACTCGAAACCTCCCATGAGAAAGCTCTTGAATGGCACGTGTTAAGTTTCTAGTTTCTTGTTTCGAGTTTCAAATACGAAGAAACTAGAAGCGTGGAACTAGAAACCAGAAACTTGAAACAAACGAGATGAATATTCTTGTCACAGGCGGGGCGGGTTACATCGGCAGCGTTGTCGTCGAAGAGACCCTTCGCGCCGGCCATAAAACCGTTGTATTCGACAACCTTGTTAAGGGCCACCGTGAGATGGTCGCTCCGGACGCAGTGTTCGTCGAGGGTGACCTCCTCGATCGGCCGCTGCTCGAGAAGACTTTTCTCGAACATGATATCGAAGCTGTCATACACATGGCGGCGTACTCACTTGTCGGCGAGTCCGTCATCGAACCGGCAAAGTACTACATGAACAACGTGGTCGCGGGAATCTCGCTGCTTGATGCGATGCGCGATGGCGGGGTTTCGAAGCTGGTTTTCTCTTCAACGGCGGCTGTCTACGGAGAGCCCGTGAAGCAGCCGATAGACGAAGGCGATCGGACAGCACCAACGAATCCGTACGGCGACACGAAGCTCGCTTTCGAACACGCTATGAAAGGCTACGAGAGAGCCTATGGCATTCGATATGTAAGCCTTCGCTATTTCAACGCCGCGGGTGCGAGCGAGCGATGCGGCGAGCTTCACGATCCCGAGACCCACCTGATCCCGATCGTGCTCCAAACCGCGTCGGGCGAGCGGGCGGACGTGGAGATATACGGTGACGATTATCCAACCCGGGACGGAACATGTGTTCGGGATTACATTCATGTAATAGATCTCGCCCGCGCGCACGTAAAGGCGCTTGAGATCCTTGGCGAACGAAGCTCTATTTTCAATCTCGGCTGTGGAGGGGAAGGGTATACGGTCAAAGAAGTGATCGATATGGCACGGGAGATCACCGGACGGAATATCCCAATGCGAGTTTCTGCCCGACGGCCCGGCGACCCCGCGGCACTTATTGCTAGCTCGGACCGTATCCGTTCCGAACTTGGCTGGAAACCCGAGTTTCAGGATCTAAGGTTGATCATCGAGTCGGCCTGGAAGTGGATGCAGAGCAGGTCGAGCGGACGCACCGCCGCGAATAATGACGCGTAGTATCGCAGACAGATCTGCGGATGACCTGATGCACTACAGGGAGATTCCTTTAGCGGATGGTCGCTAGATGATCTTCTACACGTGCGGAGGTCGGAATCGAAAAGCGCACGGCTTCCTTTCTATTCGATAAGGGCGGATTGATATTAGCGATATCGCGTTTTGTTGGAACGACTCGGTTCGTGACGACCACCATATGATACATCCACGGAAAAAAAGTTTCGCTCAGACCCATTCTGATATAAAATTAGGCGAAAAATTCAGGATATTGGTTCAAAAAGGGTATCGATGGTCCCTCCGAAGCGTCGGCGGTTCTAGATCGGGAGAAAATAGTGAAACTGTTATTAAACAAGCGATTTGGCCTGAGCTTGCAAGTTGTCGGTTTGTTCCTGGTGGCGGCCGCTAGCGTCTTCGCTGCTACGGGGGACGTCGATCCTGGCTTCAATCCGATACTGAACGTTGATGCCACGGCGCTAACCTCCGGACGATCGTTTGTCTTACCGGACGGTAAGCTTCTCCTCTTCGGTACCCACCAGTTCAGCAGCACGGTCCCGACCGGGCAGTTCATGTACAAAGTAAACAGCGATGGAACGATCGATCCGACATTCGATTGTCCGTCTTGTCGATCCGTCGGTGTTGGTTTCATTGCGGTTCAGTCAGACGGGAAATTGCTGATGACGACCAGCGACTTTACCAAACTCATCCGGATCCTACCGGACGGTCATCGGGATCTTTCATTCAACATTCCCGTAAACTCGCTCGATCCAAACTGCGTGCCGGCTCTTGTGATCGCTCTGCCATCCAACAAGAGCTTGCTCGGCTGCTCGCAGGACAAAATATATCGCCTCAACGAGGATGGCTCGGTCGACCAGTCGTATAGCAAGATTCAGCTCGCTGGCGCGCCCAGCAAGGTGATCAACCAGTATGTCCTTCTACCGGATAGCAAGCTACTTCTCGGTGGGGGCTTTTCCGGTTCGGGCGGCGGCGGATGGATCAGCCGATACAATGTCGATGGTAGTGTTGACAACACGTTTTCAGCCACGCCGAGTCACACGATTCGAGGCGTTGGACTTCTAGCTGACGGAAGGTATCTGGTGACCGGTTCGTTCTCGTCGATCAATGGTGTAGGCAAATCAAACTACGCGACACTCTTCACCGACGGAAGTGTCGATGCGGGATTCAATGCGTCCCGCGGAGCTAATGATTCTCCGATGGATCTGAGGACGTTACCAAACGGACAGTTCTACGTTTTTACCTCGAACTGGCCCGGTAATCCTAATCCGACAACCTACCGCTACGTTCGTTACAACGCCGATGGAAGCGTCGACAATGGCTTCACTCAGTTCTCTAACAATTCGTTCTTTTGGATGCTCGATTCGCAGGGTCGGATAATAACCCACAGGTCCTACCTCCCGGGGCCGGGGCGATACCTTCGCGTCAATTTCGACGGAACATTGGACGATAATTTTAATCCGACGATAAATGCGTACGGAAGAGTCGAGGCGACCGCACTACAGAGCGATGGAAAGATTCTTGTCGCCGGCCAATTCCAGAAAGCGAACGGCGTCGCGGTGATTCGCGTCGTGCGTTTGAATTCTAACGGCACGAACGATCCGACTTTCGACGCTGGAACGGGATTTAATAACGCACCGGATTCGCTTGCGGTGCAGGCTGACGGCAAGATTCTGGCGATCGGAGATTTCAACGGTTACAACTGGTTCGCGCAAACGAGGATCGTTCGGATTAACACGAACGGAAGCGCCGACACTTCGTTCGCGCCGGCGATCAACGGGAAAGTCTACGCGGTCGCGCCTCTAGCGAACGGGAAGATCCTGATAGGCGGAGCTTTCTCGACGGTCAACGGCGTCGGTCGTACTGGTTTCGCCCGACTCAACTCCGACGGCACTATAGACGCGAGCTTCAATCCCGTGCTCGGCGGCACCAGTCCGACGATCTATGGAATTACACTTCTACCCGACGGAAAGTTTTTCGCTGCCGGTATTTTTTCCGGCGTCAACGGTGTGGACACGCGGGGTATTGTGTTGTTCAACGCCGCCGGCAACGTCGATACGGGATTCATAGTAACCGAGAACTTTGCTCCTTACAGTCATATTGCGTTGCGCTCCGATGGCAAGTACATCGTTGCAAACAGGATCAGTGGCAATGCCGGCGGTAACGTATTTCGTCTGAATAGCAACGGCACGCGCGACTGGGGCTTTACCGAGCGAGGCGGCGGTAACCTCAACGCTCTATATCTTCAACCGAACGACTATATTTTGCTTGGCATACGCGGGGGAAGGAACATTGTGCGATACGGTCCGAATGGAGAAATCGACATGTTCTTCCCGGTCTTCGGCGCCAACGATGACGTCCTTGACATAATTCCGCAGCCTGATGGAAAGGTTATTGTCGGTGGATGGTTCTCCGGAATCGAAGACGTAGGTCGATATGGAATCGCGCGGCTCACGCTCAGCAATAGAATACGAGGCACTCCCTTTGATTTCGACGGTGACGGACGTTCAGACGTTTCGGTCTACCGTCCGTCGACAAACACTTGGTACGAGATCCTGTCGGGCACTGGTACGGTTGGCCAACAGACTTTCGGAGCTGCCGGCGATCTTCTCGCACCGGCGGATTATGACGGCGACGGCAAGACGGATTTGGGTCTGTATCGTCCGTCGATCGGCGACTTCCTGTATATCAAGAGCTCGACTAACACCGTCGTGCAGACCCATTGGGGTCAGAACGGCGACATACCTCTGCCCGCGGATTACAATGCCGACGGGATCGCCGGTTTGGTCATCTATCGGCCTTCAACCGGCACCTGGTTTGGAACCGAGGGCGGTGCGTTTAACTTTGG
>JANMUW010000240.1:0-12572 GCA_031392105.1 Acidobacteriota bacterium
GTTTGCGGTCGCGAACGGCTTTGCGCTCGAATCGGGTGAGCTTTCGCCCGAAGCCCAGAGAGAGTGGAAGAAGTGGCTTGAGAAATCGAAATACAAACCGGAAGCAAATATCGAAAACCGGAGGGCCGCTGCTGCACCGTATTTTTTCGACGACGGATCACCGAATCACGACACGATGGCGACCGTGGCCATGGACGCGAAAGGGAAACTCTCGGGAATGGTTACGACTAGCGGCCTGGCGTTCAAAGTACGTGGCCGCGTCGGCGACTCGCCGATCATCGGCGCCGGATTGTTCGTCGACAATGGGGTCGGTGCGGCGACGAGCTCAGGCGTTGGCGAAGAAGTTATTCGTATCTGCGGTACGCATACTGTGATCGAGCAGATGCGATTTGGCCGGACACCGGAACAGGCTTGTCGCGAAGCCGTAAACCGCATCGTGACGCGCGATCCGGCGAAGGCGAAAGAAATACAAGTCGGCTTTCTGGCGTTATCGAAAACCGGGGAGATCGGTGCGTTTGCGATCGCGAAAGGTTTCACATATGCGGTGACAAACGAGCAGTATCCGAAAGGAAAAATGTTCGAAGCGAAGAGTTGGTTCAGCTAAAGAGTGAAAAACTAAAAGTGAAAAAC
This sequence comes from Acidobacteriota bacterium, assembly GCA_031392105.1. Lineage (GTDB taxonomy): Bacteria > Acidobacteriota > Blastocatellia > Pyrinomonadales > Pyrinomonadaceae > OLB17. The sequence goes on from JANMUW010000240.1 coordinate 631, forward strand.
TAAAAGTGAAGGACAAAACACGGCGGCGGGTCGTCTTCACTCTTAGTTTTTCACTTTTAGTTTTTAGTTACCGAATCTGCTCACCGGAATTCACATGAAAATGGAGATGCTTCGAATCCTGATATGCTCCGAGGTTTGTCAGCACACGCGCGGCGCCGGTTTCGCCCATCACCTGAGCCGCAATTGTCTTTACGACCTCGAGTAATTCGTCCAGCAACTCTTTGTCGACGGTAAGCAGGGAATCAACGTGCTTCTTGGGGATGACGACGATGTGGGTTTCCCAAAACCTGCGCGTGTGATGATAGGCAAGTACGTTTTCGGTCTCGAAGACTTTCTTGACCTTTCGTTTGCCGGATAGAACTTCGTCGCAGTAAAAATCTTCGGATCGCATCTCGGAAGTTTTGCCGGCGAGGCGTCCTCCGCCCCGCCGATATTCTATATTAATCAGGCTGGAACTTTTCCGTGCAATTCCCGGTTCCAATTGCGGTGATTTGCAATTGCATTTACGAAATTCTTTGCGATCGACTTACCAACTACGACCGCAGGATCTTTTCCGAGGGCGTCGCCGGCGAACGTCAGGCTGATTAACTCCTTTCCTTCACCTTCGGCCCCGATCGCTTTGCAGTGCTTGAAGGCTTCGTTTATGAATTGTATCGGATCGACCTCGGCGTTTAGTGCATCGATACTCGCTTGACCGCCAGGAATGTAGACGGCGTCAAACAATACCGAAGCTGCCGTTCGAAAGGTCTCGTCGACCTGCACAGTCTTACCCGCAGAATCAACGATCTGATTATGCACCGGCGCGATTATCTTGACCACGGCGCCCTTTGAAGTCAGCGTTTTCTTCATCGCATTAAGTTGGTTGGCATCGACGCCATCTGCGCAAAGAAACGCGACCTTCCGGGATCTGATCGTATTTTTTATCGTACCCGTCATACTAAGCGCCTCAGACACGTCCATAGGGGGCTTTGCTTTGACTGGCTGTACTGACGACGGGTCGGTATCCGCCCCGAAGCTATGATTCATCGGCGTCTCAGGCTTTTGCGGTTTCAACCCGAGACCGCGGCCCACCGTTTCAGCCAATCCCCTATCGACCTGAGTCAGAAGATTCAGCATTCGCTGCCGCACCGCCGGAGCCAACACCTTGCTTAGCTCGAACGTCAGAGCATCTGAAATATGTTTCTGCTCTACTTCCGACTGGCTGTTAAAGAACATCGTCGCCTGACTAAAATGGTCGCGAAAACTATCGCTCCTTTCTCTCACTTTCCGAGCGTCAATTCTCTCAGCATGGCTTGCGAATCCGCCGTCGGCCATTGACGCCTGAAACGGGCATCCGCCGGCAAGCGAGTTCGGATCGTAAGAAGTTTGTCCGGTATTGATCATCTGACGGCCGATTCCGTCGCGCTGATTATTATGGATCGGAGCTATCGGACGATTGATCGGGATCTCGTGAAAGTTCGGACCGCCAAGCCTCGATAACTGTGTATCGGTGTAAGAGAACAAACGGCCCTGCAGCAAAGGATCATTTGAAAAGTCGATCCCGGGGACGATATGGCCTGGATGGAACGCGGCCTGTTCAGTCTCGGCGAAAAAATTATCCGGGTTGCGATTGAGAGTCATCTTGCCGACCAGACGCACCGGAACTAGCTCTTCCGGAATTAGCTTCGTCGGATCGAGAAGATCGAAGCCGAACTTGTGCTCGTCCGCTTCAGGGATTATTTGCAGTCCTAGTTCCCACTCTGGAAACGCACCGGCCTCGATCGCGTCCCAAAGATCGCGACGATGAAAATCCGGATCCTTCCCCGAAATACGAGTCGCTTCATCCCACATCACGGAATGAACCCCGAGAAGAGGTTTCCAATGAAACTTAACGAAATTAGATTGTCCCTTCGCATTGATGAGCCTAAAGGTATGGATCCCGAATCCTTCCATCATGCGGAGCGAGCGCGGGATCGCACGATCGCTCATCACCCACATGATCATGTGCATCGATTCGGGCATGAGCGAAATAAAATCCCAGAACGTATCATGTGCCGACGCGGCCTGCGGCATTTCGTTATGCGGCTCAGGCTTTACGGCGTGCACGAGGTCGGGAAATTTCATGGCGTCCTGGATGAAGAAGACAGGGATGTTGTTTCCGACAAGGTCAAAGTTGCCCTCCTCGGTATAAAACTTTACGGCGAATCCGCGAACATCACGTGCCATATCGGTCGAACCGCGCGAACCGGCGACAGTCGAGAAACGGACGAATACAGGTGTTTTTGCTCGTGGATTTTGGAGGAAGCCCGCCTTGGTATATTTCGCCAACGGCTCATACACCTGAAAAAAACCGTGGGCGGCGGATCCGCGTGCGTGAACTATCCGTTCCGGAATGCGCTCATGATCGAAATGCGTGATCTTCTCGCGCATTATGAAGTCTTCCAGAAGCGTTGCGCCTCTTGGGCCGGCTTTCAATGAATTCTGATTATCGTTGATCCGGACGCCGTGGTTTGTTGTTAAAAATTGATCCGTTCCGTCTTCGCGGTCCGGTTGGAGGTCCGCGGACTTTGCGTCGCTAACCTTTTTTGCTGGTTTTGATTTGGTGGCCATTCTACTTCCCCTTTTTCGAAAAAAATAAAAACGCAGTCAGAAATTCCTCGGCTCTCGTAAGGGAGGCGGCGCTATTTTTACCAAACCGCCGCTCGAGAATCCATTTCAAATCTCTGATTCCTGTAGGGCAATCATCTCACACGCGGGTGCGAGGGGACCAAGTTTATTTTCGTGCGGTGATTACGATGGAGACACCGAAGGGGAAATTAAGCTTTTTGAGCCAGAAGCGTTCTGCGGAAAAGATCTTCCCGAATAGGCCATTAAGAGCCGAGATGTTTACGTTGTTCTCGGATTCGGGCTTGATGCCGGTCAATCTCATCAGCGTCCGGCCGCCGAGGATAGGCGCAAAGAATGTGAAGTTCGCATAGGTCGCACGCTCCACGGTATAGCCGGCTTTTTCCAGTCGTTCGACGATCTGTTTTTTCGTATACCGGATCCGGTGGTTTGAAATATCGTCCTGGACACCCCATAGCCACATGAACGCAGGTACGAAGATCAGCGAGTAGCCGCCGCGTTTCGTCACGCGAAACATTTCCTTCAGCCCCGCAATGTCGTCATCTAAATGCTCAACGACATCGAGGGCGGTTGTGATATCGAAAGTTTCATTGGCGTAGGGAAGTGTCTCAGCCAAACCCTTTTGGACTGTTAATCCTTTGCGCCGGCAGAATTCAAGGGCGTCGTCCGAAACATCAACGCCTTCGGCCGAGCCGAACTGCGAAAGCATTTCGAGATTCGCACCGGTGCCGCAGCCGACGTCGAGAATCTTTGGATTTTGGATTCTAGAATTTGGATTTTGGATTATCTGTTTAAGAAATGTTTCCAGGATCGCGCGGCGACCGACGAACCACCAGTGCGAATCCTCCACACGATCCATGATCGCGTACGTGTGTTGCTGCATCTCTTGCGGAAGGGCGTTGTTCACGTATCTATTCTATATTTGCGATCTTCGAATTGCGATTTTTGATCGCCCTTATTCTTCAGCCGCCGTCGGCACATGTCGGTTCGATATCAACGACGCGATCGCAAATCGCAAATACGATAGTCAGCGTTGTCGTAGTCCCAGCAGTTCACTTGCCCTCGCTCCCGGATTCGCGTCGAGCGTCAAGCCGTAACTATCGCGCAGGCGACACCTGATCCCTTCTTCATTGAGGAAACATCCGCGTTCCGCTTCACGTCCGAGGATCAAAAGCTCGATACCTTCTTCAAGATATTCGTCGCGGGCGACGCACAACATATATTCGCCCGAAGTCCTGTGAGCCTCCCATTCGAGCTCGTAAAGTGTCGGGTCAAACAAACTGAGAGGATTCACGTCCGCATCCGAAAAGCTTACTATGGTTCGTGCAAAATCAAATGCGTGACGGCCTTCGTGGACGAACGTTCCTTCGCATCCTCGCTGCCCGCCGATGTCGATCGTCTCTTCGGCGATGGCGATGTATATCTCGTCGAATGCGTCGCGAAGGCTGAGCCGTTCATCTTCGATCCGATCGTTGGTGTCTCCGGCGTCGATCAATCCCGTTACGCCGGATGCGTTGATCTCGCTGACCGGTTTCACTCGCACACGCATTTTCGAATCCAGGATCATCTCGGCGATCTCACGATGCGATTCGTTACCCTGCTCAAGCATCGCGTCGAACGCGGCCTCGATCGACTTGCGATATTTTCTTGCGATGCCTTTATCGAACTTCATAACTAGTGGCGTCCCGCGTCCGGTTTAACGCAGAGCTCGCGGAGACCGCTGAGGAAGCAATGAAAAGCTCGGCGGTCTCCGCGAGCTCTGCGTTAAAGATCTCCTAGGCGGAACTCAAAACCGTTCAATCGATTCTCCCAAACCCGCACCAACTATTTCGATTATGCCAGATGACGGAAACGTCAGTTGCGTGAATATCGTCCCACCATACTGCGAAATCTTCCTTCGAGATATAGAAAGCAGTCGGTGCGACGAGATGATCGAAGACGATGTTGTGTTGCTCGCGCCAGCCGAAGGTTCCGATGTGGTTTAGATAGTCGTTGTAGAACAGCCGGCTTGCGATCGGTTTCGCGGCGATGTTCGCCGGGCGATAGACGAGCTTCGTCGTGAGAAACAGCGAAAGCGTCGGGAGCTTTGAAAGCTGGTACAGCACCGGTTGGCTGATCTTTGACGTGAAGCCTGTCCGAAGAGGATCGACGTACTTCGTGATCCACTCGTTGTTCTCGGCGCCATAGACCCAAGCCGAAATATGGCCGCCCTTTTGCACTTTCGAAGCGAGTGACAGAAATGCTTTCTTCGGATCGGGCGTGTGATGTAGAACTCCGACGCTGAATGCATAGTCAAATACTTTCTTGAACGGCAGCTTGAAAATATCGCACTGCACGATGTGGACGTTAGGAAGATTCCGGGTAAGTGCAAATGCCGATTCGACGCCATCGCCGAGATCGATCCCGACGACCTCTTTTGCTCCCCATTCGGCAGCGAGCTTTGTGTGTCGACCCTTTCCGCAACCGCCTTCGAGAACGATCTTGTCCTTGAAAAACTCAGGCTTTACCGGCTGCAGCCACCCGAGAAACTGTTCGTTGTATTTCGGATCTTCCTGAGTAAAATGCGTCCACTGCCAGCCGAAGTTCTCGGCCGTCTCAGCCTTGTCCTCTTCGATCTTTCCGAGATCCGCGAACCGCGGAACACCGCGGACGACCTTGTACTCACGCGTGCACTTCTTGCAGGTCAGCACACCCTCGATAATTTCCTTGTCGTCGTACTTGCTCGCGTAGGCGAGCAAAATATCGCCGCCGCATGTCGGGCACGCGAGTAAATCTAATAATCGTTCTTTCATCAAATACTAACCGCAGGCGGAGCGAAGACCCCCGAAAATATCAAGAGTCCATTTCATGTCTTTTTTCGTGTGTTTCGTGTATTTCGTGGTTAGGATTTTTAAGACGGAAACCACGAACCACACTAAACACACGAAATAAAAACCTTTGCATCATCCGCGGTTCAATCTTCCTTTGAACTCTTCGAACTCTCGGTATGGAAACGGCTGACGCCAATTGAATTCGAACTCGTCCGTCTCGCGATCCTCATACAGCTGATCGAATGTAATAGCGAACGATCCGATCACATCGGCGAGCGGGCCTGCATGCGAAAACACAAGCTCACGTTCAGCGGCATCGCGTTCGTCCGTAGGATATTGATAAATCTCAACGAGAAGATTGGAGCCATTTCGCACAAATCGAAAATCAAACTCCTCAGGATCGCGATTCCACTTCAATAAATATTCGTTCTGCGTCGTGTTCGCGTCCGCAAGCGCAGTCAGGATCTTCATCAGTTCAGGCAGCGCCAGTTCATGCGGGGCATGCGCGGTCGTCGTATGGAACTCCGTCGCTCCGTCATCGAAACCGATCGACATCCATCCGCACTGGGGGCTGTTAAAGCTGACTTCAAGTTTCCCGGCCATAAGAAGTAGATAGTAAATGGTGAATCGTGAATAGTAAAAGCTTGATTCTCTTTGCGTCCCTTGCGAGCATTGCGTGAACCGGGTTTTTCTCACGCAATACTCGTAACGGACGCAAAGAGGACAGCTCTTTTTACTATTCACGATTCACCATTTACTATTCTCTAAGCATGCGGCAATATCACGAACTTCTCAGGCACATTTTAGAAAATGGAACGCAGCACGAGGATCGAACCGGAGTCGGCACAATCTCGGCGTTTGGCTATCAGACACGGTTCGACCTTCGCGACGGTTTTCCGATCGTTACGACGAAACGTGTCCCCTTTCGCTGGGTCGCCGAAGAACTCTTCTGGTTCCTGAGTGGCAGAACGAACGACGCCGATCTACAGGCTCGTGGGGTCGATATTTGGGCGGAATGGGCCACCGAAGAACAAACCGCCAGATTCGGGCGCCCGCCGGGCGATCTCGGCCCGGTGTACGGCTATCTCTGGCGGTCGTTCGGCGGCGACTATCCGCAGATGAACGGCGTCGATCAGATCGCCCGCCTAATCAAAGAGATCGAAACGAATCCAAACTCGCGGCGGTTGATCGTCACGGGGTGGAATCCGGAAACGTGCGACGAAGTCGCGCTGCCGCCATGTCACACGCTGTTTCAATTCAAGATCTCCGAAGGAAAAACTCTCCACTGCCAACTCTATCAACGCTCGGCGGACGCGTTTCTAGGCGTGCCGTTCAACATCTCGAGCTACGCATTGCTGACACACCTTGTCGCACACGTCTGTGATCTCGAGGTCGGCGACTTCATTCACACGTTTGGCGATCTTCACATCTATTCGAATCACCTCGACCAGGTCAACGAGCTTCTATCTCGCGAGCCGCGGCCGTTGCCGACCTTGGAATTTACCAACACCGACGAGTTAAAAGGCCTGGAAGGATTGTTGAATTTCAAATACGAAAATCTCAATCTCGTCGGCTATCGATCGCACGGCAAGATCGCAGCGCCAGTTGCCGTGTAGATTTTCCGACAAACTAAAAACTAAAAAGTAAAAAGTGAAAACTGAGAGAGCTCTCATTCGTTTTCAGTTTTTACTTTTTAGTTTTCAGTTTGTTCGAAGGTTCCAGTGAGAACTACTTCACATTCGGCGGTTGGGCCGTCTTGGTTCGTACTGTCACGCCTTCCGGCGCAGTAAGAAATACACGCCGGATGTCGTAGCTCGAGGTGTTCACGGGAATGTAGGACAGCAGATAGCGATTATGACGAAGCTCATCGCAGATCGCTTTTGCCGCGTTCTGCGCTTCGTCGAGCGGGAAAATATTTCCGCCTGTTCCTTCGGTAAGCTGGGTAAGAACCGCGGCGGCCTTGGGCTGATCACGGCGAAAAGCTCCGCCGGTTCGATCCGGCAATTGCAAGGCGTAGACAGTGATATTCTCGTTTTGCAGACGGCCAAGTATCTTTTGAAAACCCGTTTTGCTTCCGCGGTCGACGCCGTCACCGATGACAACGATCGACGTCTTTCGCGTTCCGGGCATGAGGGGCAAGAGCACCTCGCTCACTGCTGAATCGAGGGCGTCGAACAGGTATGGGCTGCCTTTTTTCCGGAAGGTAGCAAGCGACGCTTCCATCTTTTTCGCGTCGTCCGTCCACTCCTGAATGATCTCGGCCTTTTCGTCGTACGCAAGAATAAAGAGCTGATCTCCGTCGAAGATCTCGTATGCGAATTCCATCGTAGCCTTCTTCAGCTTCTCGACATCGGCAGGCAGGGTTTGCGAATTGTCGACGAGAAGGACGATCCGCGCCGGGGATGGATCGTAGCTGAAATTTCGGATCTTTTGCTCCAAACCGTTTTCGTAAAGAGAAAGGCTCTCGATCTTGATCGCGTCTTTATTACCGTCGGTACGTGCCGCGGTAACGCTAAGCAGCGTCCCTTCGAGATCACCGCCCTTAGACGTGTGACGCGACTGCCCGAGTACGACGATCGCGCTCAGACTCATCAGCACCACAGCTCGGGCAATATATTTCATACTATTCTTTCTCCGAACCGCCATCCGTCTTGGCGGCAGACGTGGACTCACTCGTTGTCTTGGATGCGTCTCCCGACTTTTCGGTTGATTCACCTCCCGAACCTTTTTCACTTTTAGTCGAAGTATCGGGCGTTCCAGACTTTTTTCCGGCATAATCGGTGACATACCAGCCGGCACCCTTGAATTGGAAGCCCGATAACGACCACTGCTTCTCAAGGCTCCCGCCGCATTTTTCGCAGGTTTTCAGTGGTTCCTCACCGATAGACTGGCGTTTTTCAACATGCTCTCCGCATTCCTTACATCTGTACTCGTAAATTGGCATAACTTCAAAAGCAAAAGCTTAGACTATTATACTCAAGGGGTCTATACTTCGCCTTGTATCGACATTCCATGAGGCAAATCAGAAACATTTCACGAAAAGGGTTGGCAGCGTTCTTCGCTGTTTGGCTGAGTGGCATCGTATTCGTGTTTTGCTGCGACGTATCCGCGCAGGCGGCGTCGAAGGACTCCTGCCCCCTTGCCAAAGCTGCTACCAGCCATTGCGACAAGGGCAAGGCCAATAAAAATTCCCAACTCGCTTCGACGGAAGGGGCCTGTGAATTAAACGGCTGCGGACTAGTGACGGGAGTTTTCGACAAGACCCGTAAAGTCGAACGCGATGTTCAGGCTGCCCAGCCGGCAGACCTGCCCGCCGTCGCTCCCCGAACGTTCGCGCTGGTTGGACTGACTTTTAGTGCACCCGCTTTCTACACATCCTTTCGTCCTGTTCAGGACAAGATCTTCATAAAACATCACGTCTTTCGGATTTAGAAATAGATGGCATCGCTGAATACTTGCCGTGCTCATTTGTTGGGCCGGCGCTGTCGTATTAATTTCTAAACCAAAGAGGTAAAAATGAAACGAATAATACTAGCTATCTCTATGCTGCTGGTTTTTGGACTGGCAGTCGCGGCGATCGCATACAAGACAAGTAACGTCACTGAAACGGCATCTGCAGCATCCTGCTGTTGCTGTTCAGGTGATTCGTGTCCGATGAAAAAAGATGCAGCAGGAAAGGATGTAGCGGCCCACGCGGATTGCTGCAAAGACGGTTCGTGTCCGATGAATAAAGATGCAGCGGGAAAAGATTCAGCGTCGTGCTGTGATGATGACTGCTGCAAAGACGGTTCGTGCTCGATGAAAAACTCGGCATCCGGTGCAAAGCATGACCACGAATCCTGCCCTATGAAGAAAAAGGAGGGCGAGGCTTCGCATGCAACGATGACGGAAGCACAGCATGAAGCGATGAAGGCTGAGGGAAAATCCTGTGGCTGCGCTTGCTGCAGTAAGCAGACATCGTAACCGTTTCTTCTATGTAAAGCGCAGTAAAGAGGCTCGCACACGCGGGCCTCTTTTCATTATTTCTGAGAGGTGATCACCAGTTCGTTTCGGTATTCTTTTCGGCGCCCTCGACGTGATGCTCCGCCAGGAATCGCTCAGCATCGATCGCTGCCATGCAACCGGTACCTGCCGCTGTCACAGCCTGCCGATAGTACGAGTCCTGAGCATCCCCGCATGCGAAGACGCCGGGAACATTCGTCTTCATCGTGCGTCCTTCGGTTTTGAGATACCCTACTTCGTCCATATCCAGAACTCCCTTGAACAGCTCGGTATTTGGCTTGTGTCCGATCGCGACGAAGACACCCTGCGTCGGAAAGTTCGAAGTCTCGTTCGTCTCATTGTTGAAGAATGTGACGCTTTCGACGCCCGCTTCTTTCGTGCCGAGTATTTCCTTCAGCTCGGTATTCCATAAGACTTCGATCTTGTCGTGAGCAAGCACACGCTCCTGCATGATCTTTGACGCTCGAAATTCGTGACGGCGGTGGGCAAGCGTGACTTTCGACGCGAACCTGGTCAGGAACAGAGCCTCCTCCATTGCCGTATCACCGCCGCCGACAATTACGACCGGCTTGCCACGGAAAAAAAATCCGTCGCAGGTAGCGCATGCCGAAACCCCATTGCCGCCTAGGCCTTCAGGTATCGGAGCTTCGCCCGGAATGCCGAGCCATTTTGCCGAAGCTCCGGTTGAGATGATTAGCGTGTCCGCTTTGACGACCGTCGTTATCTCTTCGCTATCTTCGCTTTCCTTTCCATAGAGAGTGAACGGCCGCTGCGACAGGTCTACCCGGTCGATCCAGACATTGATTATCTCGGTCCCAAACCTCGTCGCCTGCTCGCGAAACTGTTCCATCAAAGCAGGCCCCATTATTCCGTCCGCAAAGCCGGGGTAATTCTCAACATCGGTCGTGATCGTAAGCTGCCCTCCGGGCTGCGGTCCATCTATTACAAGCGGCTCAAGCTGCGCCCGCGATGCGTAGATCGCCGCCGTAAGACCCGCGGGCCCGGAACCCAGGATCACAACTTTTCGCTCGATATTCGTCGTTGCCATTTACCTTTCGATGCTCTCCAAAAGCCTTAAAAATTTGAAATAATCGCTATGTCTGTAGTATAACTATCGCGTCGCAACTTAGTCGAATACAGGGACGGCAAGACGCCTGTTTGAATTCCCACTGAACGAACAAAATATTTCTTTCAGCGAATCCTCCGTGGGAGTTTTCCGCGAAGTGATGTTAAACTAGGTTTGCTCGGACCGAACACCCATTTCGTAAAACGCACCTGATGCCGACAAGTATGCAGCCTCAGTTTGAGGAAAAACGCTTCGCACTTCGGATGGCCCTGCGGCTTCCGATAGTCGTATCTGGCCGCGCCGAGGACGGTGCCGCATGGAGCGAGCCGACGGAGACCGACGACATCTCGACACTCGGCGCGCTTTTCCAACTGAATCAGAAAATTGCGGAGGGCGACACGCTGTATATTCGCTCGCATCGTCCGGATGGCGTTCCGGTCGAAGTCAAAGCTAAAGTCGCACGGATCGGAGCTTCGAATTTCGGTACCTCCCGGGTTGGTGTTTCGATAATCGAATCAAAAGATAACTGGCTGCGGTTGTTCGTCGCTTGGATCGCGGACGACAACGTCGTCGAAGGTATAGAGGAGTAGGACGGACTGTTAGTCCGACCGCGATAGTCGATTTTGCAGCGAAATGGACGGACTAACGGTCCGTCTTACCTTTTTATGAACTACGAAACAATTACAGTTGAAAAACGCGAAGATGGAGTCGCGGTCCTGACGATCAACCGGCCTGACAAATTGAACGCGCTCAACAAGCAGGTTCATACCGAAGGCGTTGCCGCTCTGGACGATCTGCGGCGCGACGATTCGGTTCGCGTCTTGGTAATAACCGGTGCCGGCGCAAAGTCATTTATCGCCGGGGCCGACATTAGCGAGTTCGCTGGTCAAACTCCGGTGACGCAGCGAAACCTATTTCACGAAAAAACGTTTTTCAATTCGATCGACTCGTTTCCCAAACCGACGATCGCAATGGTCAATGGATTTTGTCTCGGCGGTGGGAACGAACTCGCGCTCGCGTGCGACTTGCGAATCTGCAGCGAGAACGCGCGATTCTCGCAGCCGGAGATAAGCCTTGGGATCATGCCGGGTGGTGGCGGCACACAGCGATTAACGCGGCTTATCGGCGAGGGCCGGGCGATGGAGATAATTCTGACAGGTGACATGATCGATGCTGAAACCGCATTGAAGTTCGGGCTCGTGAATCATGTCTACCCGGCTGCGGAACTGGAATCGAAGACAATCGAGTTGGCCGCGAAGATCGCCGAAAAGGCGCCGATCGCGCTGCAGCTTTGCAAGGAAGCGGTGAAGTTTGCTTCGCGTTCCAATCTCGACGAAGGGCTCCGCCGCGAGGTCGATCTTTTCGCGATATGTTTCTCGACCGAAGATAAACAGGAAGGCGTATCTGCGTTTCTGGAGAAACGGAAGCCGAGTTTCAAGGGACGGTAGTTCAATTACGAA
>JANMUW010000439.1:0-7353 GCA_031392105.1 Acidobacteriota bacterium
GGCTACCTGGGCAAGACTCGCCGACGGGTTAACAGTATTAAGAAGGACGGCGATTGCCAAGGTCCCGAAGGCAAAAACAACTACGAGCTTTGCGAGGTGTTTCATAGGTGCTGGCTTATTAAAACGCTGTTGTATCAATAAAGTCAATGGCTGTTCAGAGCGCTAGATCCGTCGCGTTCAGAGTGGGTGCTTCATACGTTCATAGTGATTGATTCATCGCATTCTGTTCAGTGTTCAAAGCACGCGATTCAACGCGTTTTCCTTCCGGTCATAAAGACGCGATACATGGCGCACTTTGAACTTAGTGCAGTCGGTCCGTTTGAACAAATTCAGTTAAGCACCGACGGGCTCGAACTTTGCGACTTTGCGACCTTTCGGGAAACCGTCGATAGAGATTCCAAGCTCTATTTATTCCCGCAAAGACGCTAAGACGCTAAGACGCTAAGAAATCCAACATTTAAAAGAACCGCTACCGAAACTTATGAGAATCTCGCGCTCTGAACTTACGGAAGCATGTTGAAACCGGAACCGGAATGACACCGTCCGCAAGTCGTCATGTTGGTCGGATCGTTACCGCCAAACGCGCGGGATCCGTTATGGCACGACGCGCAATTGTTTCCCGGACCACTGTGCTCTTGGGCCGCGATCGTCGTAACCTGGCGGCCCTGTGCGGCTCCTGCCCGGACCGAGTGGCAATCGGCGCAATTCACACCTTGAGCAGCAGAATGCTCGCGATGACTGAAGACGGCGCGGAAAACGTATCGGCCCGGAGGCGTGCGTTTGTACGGCGCGATCTCATGACAGACGTTGCACGACCCGATCTTCGTCTCCGGTGTGTGACACGTGTAGCAGTTCGCATGGGCCTGAACACCGATCGGGATACTTTTACCGGCTCCTGCGGGCTGGTGACATGAAGTACAGCCCTCACGAGGAAGGCCGGCGCCCGAGTCATGCGCAGCGTGGTCAAATTTCATGTTGAACCCTTCGACAAACTGCGTCGGGAATTCCTGGATGGTTGGCGGTACAGCGTTCATGTCGCCATGACATATCGTACACATCATCTGCTGCTCGGGATTTGTAAACTGACTTATGTGACATCCGATGCACGAGTCGTGGCCGGCATATTCTAGTTTGGTCGACGTGCCTTCGCGGCGATGGCACGATGCGCATTCGAATTGTTTGTGTTCGGGTATCTGATGCGAGAATGCTTTGAACGATCTGTCCGTCGCACGGACCGGAATAGCCTGCGGGGTTTCGGACGCGGTGATCGTCACCGGGATCTTATCCTGCTGACGAATGCAGCTAACTGCGAACGCGCCGACCGTGCAGAGGACGATAAAGGATTTGAGAAGAGTTGTTCGTGGTGACTTTCTCATCGAATAAGAGCGGGGGCAAGCCACCCTTCCTGACTTGCGAATGTACTTGGGATGAACTCGGAAAATCAAGTTGATCTTTGAAACGATGGTGTGAGGAAGATACTGCAACCGCATTCGCAGGTCCGGAAGGGCGGCTTGCCCCCGCTCTTACTGCTTCTCATGACTCGCCGGAACCGGATACGCACCGACATTCGTCGTATGACAGTACGTACACTGGAAGATCGGCGTTTTTTTATCGATGCTGTCGGCCCTGCTGTCCAGTTCTTTCTTCAGGTCGCCGGCGTGATTGTGACACGCGGTGCACGTCATGATCGGTACATCTGCGTCCTTCAGCGTTTTCAGATCCCCATTGCCCGCGATCCGCACATGACAGGTCATGCAGTCGCGTGTGTGCACCTTGTCGCCTTTTTCGTTCACCGCGTCATGGCTGAATTTTAACGAGTATCGCTTTACTACAGGAGACGCCATGTACGGTGATGTCAATTGATGACATCCCGCACAGTTTACAGCGGCCGGTTTTACGCCCTGGTAATGGCACTGGAAGCAAGACGCGTGTCCGGACGGCATCGATTTGAAGAACGCGGCCACCGGCGTGAAGTTTTCAGCGTCCGGTGCGACAAGCGCTTTGTGCTCGGTCGGCACGCGTGCCGCGAATTTCGGTAAAGCTTTCGTCGAATCGTGACAGATCGCGCAGTTATTAAAGCTTGGCGGATCGTCGGGTAGACGCGTGAACCGGGCATTTACAAAATGCGCGACGGCAACTGGCGGAGTTTTTTTCGTCGAGGCGATCACGTCCTGGTGAACGCTGTGCGGAAATTTGATTGAGAACTCGTGCGAACGAGTCCGTACGGGAAACGGGAACAGTGGAGCACTCCGCGGGGTGGCACTCGTGTGGCACCCGGCACAAAAAGCAGGCTTGTTGCCGACAAAGAAATCCCGGCGATGACAACTCGCACACGCAGCGTGGCCCGGAAACTGTGCGACGTCCGGATAGCCGCGCGCCGCAACCCAATTCGACGTTGGCATCTTATGACATGAGGCGCATTCGATCTTCTTGTGTGATGCGGTGGCGTGAGAAAATCGATCGCGCTGCTGCGCCGATGATCGGGGCAGGAAGTTCGCCGCGAACACGACGCCGAATATGATCGCAAAAATCGTTGCCGAGCGTCTTGTCATTTTGCAGTGCAGCCTTGTGCGTCACAAACGGGGATATCACGAACAAACAATTCACATCTATCCGCCCGCTTCCCCGGCTCCGGAACCGGGAGCGAGCGGACCGCTTTCTTATCGGCTCCGATCTCGACCTCGCATGCCCAGGTGTAACTTTTCGTACCGATCTCGAAAGGTGCGAGATTGGTAATCAAAAAAGTCTCCGTTGCTTTTCCCGTGGGAGGTGCGACCGGGATGTCGATGAAGATCGCCTTTACCGAAACGCTGTCGGTCATCCCCGTCTGAAGCGGCTTGAGGCCGGCGAGGATCTTTTCGATCGCAGATTTTCTCTGCAAGTAGAAACCGTCGCGAAGGCCAGGGGTGAGATTCGTTGTCAGCCAGTCCTGTGCAAGCGATGGACGCCGTCCGAGTTGTACGGTTCCCTTTTCGACCGCCGCCTTGAACTCTGGAACGCGTGCGACGTCTTCGGCTGATACCCGGCGGCAGAACGGCGATTCGCAATCTTCCGCTTTAAGCCATGCACGAAATTCCGGGCTCGCATTCATGCGGCAGTAGAAACAGTCACGAGAGACGAACTCAGCCGCTCCTATGCGATCAATGAGCGCCTTGTTTGCTGTGAGGCCGCCGCGAAACAGATAGAAGCGCTTTCGCTTGAGCCGCTCCTGCTTGCCATCGATCTTTACGCGCCCGTTTATCTCGAGCGTACCGATCTGTTGGGCGTCGATGGGAGAACAGGCCAACGCAACAAGAACTACCGCCGAGACGCAGAGACGCAGAGGCATTTGTTTGCTTCCGAAGATGGAACCGACATAAAAATGCGCATCCGAGGCGGCCATAATAAATATGAGTTGTTTCTCTGCGTCTCCGCGTCTCGGCGGCATGGTCCGTCTCAAGGCAGGAATGGCCTTGCCGGAAACTTCAGGAACGGAAGCCGCACACCGCGGACGAAAATTTGATCCGAACGGATCGCCGGCGAAGGAGAAAAAGCATCGGCTCCCGCGGCCGCAATAATATCATCCTGATCGATGCCGTCACCGCTGACGCCCACTGCACCGACTAGTACGCCATTCCGATAGATCGGCAACCCACCGGCGAAGATCTGCAGCCCGTTTCGTATCTCGGGTATCGTAGTGCACGGACACGGCGGCAAGACCGATCGTTTCTCATAGGCCGCGGTCCTGCACATCATCGGCGGCGAGAGTAGGGCGGTGCGAATCAGATCGAGTTGAAGTCCGTCATTGAATGGGCTCCAGTCTGCGATCTGCGTGCTGAATGGTCCGGCCGCAGTGTTGTTAATTCCATCGGGAAAGAATGGCCGGTGGAGAAAACCGATCGCCCGATCGCTAAATGCGGTCGCACCGTTGAGACCGATGCCGTCCGAATTTGCACGCGCGACATACGATCCGAATCCGGCCGCCGAAAGCTTTGTTCCGGTGTCTGAGCGAGCGAAGAAATTAGATGATCGAGCCTTTTGCACCGAGACATCGAGACCGAATACCGGAGCGTCAAGCTGGCGGAAGATTCCGAGCACGTCGCCATCCGTATCGACGACCGCGATCGTCACTCTCGCATTGCTGCCGATAGGCTGGCGGATAGCCGCCCTGACACGATCGGAAAGCGCGACGGCAGATCCGAGGATGTGATTAACATCTGCCACGGACAGTGCGGAACCCGCGACGACCGGGAATCGTGAACTGAATTGACCGCTCACGCCGCCGAGACTACCGGGAACGAAATCGCTTGCTGGTGCGGCGATCACCGGAGCTGTTACAACTCCCGGGAGACTGCCAAATGGGATCAAAGGTACGGCTGCGGGCGACTCTACATTAGCGAACGGCAATCGAATACCTTCGACGAGAATATTGTCGGCTCGGATCAAAGTCTGCGACTCGAATCCGGTGGTCGCGTACACGGCGATGATCTCCTCGGCTGTCTGATCGCTGTCAGTCGGGATTCGATCGACCGTGTAAAGCCCGTCACCTTCGACACCGATTCCACCGACCGCCACACCATTCTTATAAAGCGGAATTCCCCCCGGATCGCCGGACAATCCAAGCGGCAATCCCGCGATCGCGATATCCGAGCACAGAAGCGTCGAATACTGCACGCCGTATAGCGGCCCTCCCGGACGGTTGTCGATGCCCGGCGGAAAATGTTCCTGGATGATGAATGATGCTGTGCGAGTGGTGAACGCATTTCCGCCGGTTGAGAATATGCCGGCCGTCCCCGCCTTCGAGTTTGCCGCGGCCGCCGCCGAAACGGAAATGTTTTCCAATCCCTGGCCCGCTCGGCCGACGCTTCGGATAAGCGTCGTCGACGGAGCTCCCGTCATCGCAAAGGTGCCGAGCAGATTGCCCTCCTTATCCGTCACCGACACTGTCACCGGGACATTCATCACGACGGCCTTTGATACTGCCTGCGATATGATTCGCTGAACGTCGGTTGCGGAAAGTGTTTGCGCGTGGGTGCGGAGGCTAAAAAGCAAGAGGATCAAGAGAGCGAGCGAAAACGCATTCGGTTGTACCAACACGTTTTTCTTCATGACGAAACGACTATCATACAAACCGGTTTTATAGTCAAGCGTTTCTCCAATTGCCGCAGCGCCTTGATGTGTGCTAAAAGCACTGGCAGCGATTGTTCACACGACTCAAGTACAGATCCTCTTATGTCGTCGCGATTTTCTAAACTAACTGTTTGGCTCGCAGCTTCGATCGTACTTTCTTTCTCTTACTCGTTCGCCCAGTCTTCCGACGGCAGAATGATCGGGACCGTGCTTTCGAGCGACGGCAAACCTGCGGCAGGCGTTCGCGTCGTGATCACCAACCAGACTACCTCCGAAACTTACACGCGACTGACACAGGCTGATGGAACTTATTCCCAGCGTTTGAAGGCGGGTGCATATCGCATCTCGGTCGATGCTCCGAACGAAGCACATTTTGATCGGGGAAAGGTTGGCGAATACGGAAGCTTCGCGAAGATCATCTGCGATGAAACGAAGAAGAAATGCCCGACGCTGGAGAATGTGATCATCGACGGCGGCGATCGGAAGATCGACTTTGCACTTGCGGAGTCGGCGAAAGACGCAGGCACAACGATTCCTCCGGATCGCCGCGAGGTGCTCGACCGGTGGCGGATCGCGTTTCCCGAGTACGAGAGATACGGCGACAGTGGAGCGCGCGGGCGCGATGTTCCGTTCAAACGGAGCCGCTGGTACAACCCTTACGAACAGAACGTCCTTAAGGGCGACCGCCCGATCTTCGGCGACGATTATTTTTTAATCCTTTCCGGCGTGAGCACGAGCCAGATCGAGATCCGTCGAACGCCATCCGGTAACAACGTCAGCTCGGCGAATCCCGACAGCAACAATTTCTTCGGTCGGCCTGAGAGCCTGTCGTTAAGCGAAACGCTGCAGGTTTCAATTGAGTTCTTCAAGGGCCAGACCGTTTTCCGGCCGAGGTCGTGGGCTTTCAAGATCTCGCCGACGTTCAGCCTTCCGAATTATCTGAACGCACGCGAGAACGGGATCGTGAATGTTGACGTTCGCCGCGGCACCGATCGGACCGACTATCACGTCTCGCTCGAAGAAGCCTTTGCCGAGGTCAAGCTCTTCGACACGAACGACAACTACGATTTCGTTTCGATTCGCGCCGGCATTCAACCTTTCACTGCGGACTTTCGCGGCTTCCTGTACTCAGACAACAATCTCGGAATACGCGCGTTCGGAGGTTTGTCGAATAACAAATCGCAATTCAACTTTGCCTGGTTCCATCAGCTCGAAAAGGACACGAACAGTAATCTGAACGCAATCAAATTCCGAAAGCAGAATGTCTATATCGCGAACTTCTTCCGACAGGATTTTCTTACCAAGGGTTACACGATCCAGGCGGTCGGGGCGTTCAACGACGACCGCGGTGACATTCACTACGACGACAACGGTTTTATTGTCCGCCCCGCACTTGTAGGGAGCGCACGCCGACATAAAGTTCAGGCCGGATACGTCGGCGTAAACGGAGACGGACATATCGGATTATGGAACCTTTCGAACTCGTATTATTTCGCGTTCGGTCAGGACGAATTCAATCCGATCGCCGGAAGAAAGACGCATATCCGGGCCCACATGGCCGCGGCCGAAGTTTCGCTGGATAAAGATTGGCTTCGATTCCGAGGTTCCGTATTTTTTGCATCGGGCGACGACGATCCGACCGACGATACGGCAAAAGGATTCGATGCGATCTTCGACGATCCGAACTTTGCCGGCGGGCAGTTTTCGTATTGGAATCGTCAGGGGATTCGACTGGTTTCAACCGAAATCGGACTGACCCAACCCAACAGCCTTTTGCCAAGCTTGCGTTCGAGCAAGACCGAGGGCCAGGCAAATTTCGTAAACCCCGGGATCTTTATTTACAACGCCGGGGTTGACGCTGAGTTGACGCAGACGGTCAAGGCGATCTTCAACGCCAACTATCTTCGTTTTCATAGGACCGAGCCGCTCGAGTACGTTCTGTTCCAGCCCGGTGTTCGACACGAGATCGGTTATGACCTGAGCCTCGGCGTAATCTATCGTCCTCTCCTGATCAATAACTTGACGTTCACGTTCGGCGGGAATATTTTCTTCGCGGGCAATGGATTTCGCGACGTATATACGGACCGCGAAAAGAATTGCCCGATACCGAGTTTCTGCACGCCCGATGTGCCGAACCCGAGCAAGCCGCAGTACTCGTTGTTTAGCCAGATGAAGTTGGTCTTTTAGTGGTCGTTCTCGTTTCGTGCGGTTCTTGTTTCGTGTGCTTCGTGTGTTTGTATGTTG
>JANMUW010000468.1:0-1784 GCA_031392105.1 Acidobacteriota bacterium
GTGTTGGGGGTTTTGCGGTTTTGGGGGAACCTCCCGCGTGTTGGTTCTAGCTCGGGGTCGCCCGCAAATCCGCAAAGCCGCAAAGAAATAAAATCGAAAGCGACTCAGTACCTATCTCCGAACACAATAGATCTGCTTTCCGCAGCACGAGCAAACGGGGACCGATTCTTGACACGCATTAGCGCCGCCAATAAACTTATCGACAAATCTTCCTTCATCCGTTCAAAAAACTAGCGAGGTATAAATGACGTTTTCTCGACGTGATTTCATAAAGACTGCGGGGATCGCACTCGGAGCAACTACACTTCCGAGCTGGATCTACGGCGCTCAAGCTGGCACCGAGCATTCCATCGATATGAACAAGGACGGCCTTGCCGATGCGGCGCTCGCGACGGCGAAGAAGCTCGGAGCGTCGTACGCCGATATTCGAATAAACCGGTACCGGCTCGAGGCGATACAGACGCGCGAGCGTCAGGTGCTCAACGTTTCAAGTGGGCAGAATTTCGGGTTTGGTGTTCGCGTCCTCGTGAAAGGTACTTGGGGATTTGCCGCAAGTCCGATCGTCACGCTCGACGAAGTGCAACGCGTCACCAAAGAGGCGGTCGAGATCGCAAAAGCTAATTCGGCGTACCAGCGGAAGAAGATCGAAATGGTTCCGACGCCAAAGGTCGTGACGTCATGGAAAAGTTCATTCGTTCAGGATCCGTTCGTCGTACCGGTTGAAGAAAAAACTTCGTTCCTGCTCAAGCTGAACGAAGCGGCGCTGGCGGTGAAAGGCGTTAGCTTCGTCAACTCTTCGATGGCGTGGGTCAACGAACAAAAATATCTCGCGACTTCGGACGGTTCGCGGATCGAGCAATACATCATTCGCGGCAATCCGAGCTTCTCGGTGACGGCGATCGATCGAGCGACAAACGATTTTCAATCCGTCAATTCGCTTCGGGAGGGTCAGGCGATCGGCTACGAGTACATGTCGAAACACGACTGGGCGAGCGAGGCGAAAGAAGCAGCTGAGAATGCTGTGATGAAGCTAAAGGCGAAGACTGTCGAGCCCGGAAAGTACGATCTCGTTTTGCATCCGTCACACCTTTTCCTGACGATCCACGAATCGGTCGGCCATCCTACAGAGCTCGATAGAGCCTTACTTTGGGAGGCGAACTACGCGGGCACAAGTTTCCTTACACCGGATAAGACCGGCAAGCTGCAGTTCGGATCGAAGATCGTAAATTTTGTCGCCGATCGAACTCAGCCGCTCGGGCTTGCAAGCGTGGGCTATGACGACGAAGCTGTCTCGGGGCAAAAATGGCATCTGGTTAAGGACGGAGTTTTCGTCGATTGGCAGACGACGCGCGATCTTGCTCCGCTCATCGGAAAGAAGGCGTCGACCGGATGTCTTCATGCCGATAGCTGGGGCAGCGTTCCGTTTCCGCGAATGCCGAACGTCTCACTCGAGCCGGCGAAAGAAAATGTTACGCAGGATGATCTGATCGCAGGTGTCGAGAAAGGAATTTTTATAAAAGGACGCGGCAGCTACTCGATCGACCAGCAGCGATATAACTTTCAATTCGGCGGCCAGACATTTTGGGAGATCAAGAACGGCAAGATCGGGGAGATGCTCCGCGACGTCGCTTACCAATCGAGAACGACGGACTTTTGGGGCTCGTGCGACGGACTTGGTGGAGCGTCCACGTATGAAGTTCCGGGTTCCTTCAATGACGGCAAGGGCGAGCCTGGACAGTCGAATGCGGTTTCGCACGGTTGCCCGGTCGCGAGGTTTCGCCAGA
>JANMUW010000471.1:0-10168 GCA_031392105.1 Acidobacteriota bacterium
CCGCGGGCGATCTGTGCGATTTCGGCGATGTTTTTTCCGTTGAATTCGGGATTCGGACGATAGCTCGCAACGTATGCGAAGCTGTAGTCCTTGAAATGCTTTTTCTTTAGATCCGCCTTCATTTCGGCGACGATCTTCTTACGCGCTTCGGGATCGGCAACACGCTTGCGTCCCTCAGTGCGGCCCCCCGCAACCGCCCAGTTAGGCAGCCGAACGTCGAGCGATGTTGACGATGCGGTATACGCATATTGATCGACGGTGACGGTCAAACCACGATTTCGCGCCGCGGTGACAAGCCCGATCGTCATCGGAGACTCGCCCCACAGAGCCTTCGCCGAGATCTTAAAGTGTGAGATCTCGACTGGCATCTTCGCTTGCTCGCCAATGTTGATCGCTTCCGTGATCGCGGCTGCGACGTCGTTTCCTTCGTCGCGGATGTGGCTGGCGTAAGTTCCGCCGTATTTGGAAGCGGCCTTTGCGAGTTCGACGACCTCATCCGTCTTCGCGAAGGTTCCCGGCACGTAGATCAGACCTGTTGAAAGGCCGACCGCTCCATCCTTCATCGCCTGTTCCACGACCGCGTTCATCTTCAGCTGCTCATCGGGCGTCGGAGCTCGATTGTCTAAACCCATGACCTTTGCGCGAACGGACCCGTGTGCGATAAGCGTCGCGAGGTTTACTGCGAGTGGTTTTTCCTTGAACTGGCTGAGGAATTCACCAACATCCGTCGCCGAGCCTCCGCAGTTTCCGGTGATCAAGGAAGTCACACCCATGCGGACAAAATTCTCGGCATTCGGATTTCCGAAGATATCCTCGGCGTGTGTGTGAACGTCGATAAAGCCGGGCGCGACGATCTGGTTCTTCGCATCGATCACGAATTGTGTCGAAGCCCGTTCAAGTCCGCGACCGATTTTAGAGATCCGTCCGTCCTTGATAGCGATGGATCCGTGAAACCATGGATTGCCGGTACCATCCACAATCCTCGCGTTGATGATCACGAGATCGTACGCTGTTGCCGACTGCGGCAGACCGATTGAACTCGTAGAAATCGTGATGATAATCAGAAGCAGAACAGAAGTGATTTTCATATATCTAGAAATCGTGACGATCAGCAATGTACTCGAACCCGGGAGTTCCGCCTGCACGAGTGCAAAGCACGAAGAAAATGTTGCAATACGCCGCCCTAGCCACGTTTCAGGCGAGGATCCCTGCGCGTTCCGGTCACTGGATCTTGATGTTCACTGTAACGGTGACTGGCGCATCGGAATCATTCTGAACCTCGATCGTAAAGTCACCCGTCGAAGGGAGTTTCACCATGAAGTTATTGATGCCAAGTTTCACGTCTGCCTCTTCAAGCAATCGCAGCGAGGCCTTGTCCGTATCGATCGAGACGCTCAGCGTTTGGCCAGCCCGGGCGCCGATGATGAACCGCTTTCCTTCCTCGGCCGGGATAGTAGTCTTGAATGTCTTTCCTGAGGAGCCCTTTCCAAACGCGACACGCTCCTTCGGATAGAGCTCTCGCCGTATCGCCCGGCCGGCCTGGACGATCTTGCCCGTGCCGAGTTTGTACTTCGTTGTGACGATGAACTGCGGACAACATGCTCCGCCTTCGGGCCCAGCCTCGTTGCTTTCAACGATGAGTAGCCCGTTTTCGACATGCGTCGAGCGAAGCCCTCCATACGCCCGGTCGCCACCCGGAATCCTTGCGACAAGTGAAGGCCTTCCGGCTTTAATCGAAAAAACAAAACCTTCGGAAAAGTTACCGGTGCCGCCGGTATTGCATACGCTCAGGACGACCGCCTCTTCTCGCCGATCCCCGTTCAGATCGCCGTAGGCGAAATCAAAGACGTGAAAGTAAAAGCGATCGACGTATCCGTCTTCTTGTTTCTCTTCCGAGAATTCGCCGTCTTTGACGGTTATTTTCTGCGGTGCTTCACCAACACAGTGGGCAAGGTAAGTGAAATTCTTGAAATCGACCTTTTGAATCTCATTCTGGGCAAACGCACCGGCCGACGCGAAAAGAAAGAATGATGAAAAGACGAAACCTTTCATAAAGCATCCTATGTCTTAAGAAAACCCATCGCAGATTTTTCATCGTCGTCAGAATATGGGTTATGCAAGTGAACGGGATCCGCCTTCTTTCGAAGACGCATGTTTAGGATCTCGACAATCACCGAGAACGCCATGGCGAAATAAATGTAACCCTTTGGAATGTGCTGGCCCAGTCCCTCTGCGACAAGCATCACGCCGATAAGAAGAAGGAACGACAGAGCGAGCATCTTAATCGTCGGATGCCGCTGCACGAACGCACCGATCGGGCCGGCAAACAGCATCATCGCGATGATAGAGATGATCACCGCAGAGACCATAATATAGATCCCAGCCTGGCCGTACGTCGTACTGATCATTCCGACCGCGGTTATAACCGAATCCAAGGAGAAAACGATATCGAGCAGCACTATCTGAATTATTACGCTGAGAAAGCTAGAATATGTTTTCTTTGAGCCGTGCCCTTCCTCACCTTCAAGGCTGCCGTGAATCTCGTGCGTGCTTTTTCCGATCAAGAACAGACCGCCTATCAGAAGGACGAGGTCCTTACCCGAAAACGGATGTTCGAGGATCGAGAACAAGGGCTCTTTCAATCCGATGATCCAGGACAGTGAGAGCAAGAGCAGGATCCGTATACCGAGTGCAAGACCGAGGCCGATGTAACGGGCTCTTGCCTGCTTCTCCGCGGGCAGTTTCCCGGACAAGATCGAAATAAAAATTACATTGTCGATGCCGAGCACAAGCTCGAGCAACGTGAGCGTCGCAAACGCGATCCATATCTGCGGATCAGCAAGCCATTCCATGAAAAGTAGCTCCTCGTAAAATGCCAAATAAGAACTCGAAATTATATCACGACGATTTCAAGTTTCGCCTCAGCGTTGATTTTCGGGAGTGGTTCATTTTCAATTTCGGATTTCGTTTTGCGACTTAGCCTCGCAGCGCCACTGAACCAGACGGACGGGTCGCAAGGAATCGAAGGGCTTGTCTGAGTCGACGCCTCGAAACCTCTCCCAGAAATAGATCGAGGCGGCGACGATGACGAGTAACCCGACCGCCGCGGAGGCGAACACGAACGCGTTGCGCCTATTTTCCGAAACTCCGGCGGTTGCGGGATCCCCCGGCTGACCTGCGCCGCAGATCCGCCCGACCTTTCGCCCGGGCGATGCCAATAATAAAAATGCCTATCCTTTTTGGCGGCGGGTTCGTGCCTCGCGATCTTAACGCCCGGTACTGTTTTGGATGCTAATGAACTCCGGCTCCAGCGGTGCCGCCAACGGCAGAGTGCGTTTGACGAGATCGGAAGAATAACGGAACAAAAAGTTCCGCGAAACGAAAGGATTTCGAGGCCATTTTGTGATATAAGATGCGGCACAACGATCAGCGCTGATTTCCGATGCAATCGCGTTAGTTACCACGATCGCTCACACTCCCATTTCCACGGAGATTGCCCCGGCTCCGGAGATCGGTCGGGCAATTCTTCCGAACGACTTAAGCGGACGTAAAGATTTCCGATTTTCGAAAAGCAAAGAAAGGAGACCCTATGAAAAAGTCGATGAAATTCAAAAATACGTTGTCGGTATTCGTTGTCTTGCTCGCGGTTATCGTGGGCTCGGCGTATTCGGTTAGGGCCGATGCGGTCTCGGATTGGAACGCGATCGGGATCCAGGCAGTATTGACGGCCGGAAGTGCGCGGCCGGGCCCGTCCGGTAATATTGACATCGCGGTTATGCACGCCGCGATATATGACGCCGTGCAAGCGATTGAGAGGGACTATCAGCCGTACTATGTGGACATTCCGGGAGCGACTGGGTCGCCCATCGCGGCGACGGCAAAGGCCGCACACGATGTGCTTGTCAATCGCTTTCCGGCGCAGTCAGCCGCTCTCGGTGTTACTTACACGAACTATCTCATAGCCAACGGCATCCTTCTGACGGATCCCGGAATTCCGGTTGGAGCCGCCGCCGCCGCCGGGATAATCGCGCTCCGTTCCTGCGACGGTGCCTTTCCTGCCGCTCCACCACCGTTCATCGGTGGTACGGGCATCGGCGTGTGGCGACCAACACCCCCCGCAAATTCGCCGATGAATCCGGGTCCGTGGCTTGGTCAGGTGACTCCTTTTTTCCTGACACGTCCATTCCAGTTTCGCTCCCCGCCGCCGCCCTCGTTGACGAGCCGGCAGTATGCTCGCGATTACAACGAGGTCAAACGGCTTGGCGCGTTGACAGGAAGTGACCGAACGCCGGAGCAGACCGACATTGCGCAGTTCTACGCAGGGAACTTCGTCGTGATGATGAACCAACTCGTTCGGAATATAGCAGCCGCTCGCGTCGACAACATCTCGGATAGCTCGCGGCTGTTTGCACTTACTAGCATGGCTCAGGTTGACACCATGATCTCGGTTTGGAACGACAAGGCTTACTACGTCTTCTGGCGACCGCTCACGGCGATCCATAACGGGCATCTCGACGGCAACGACCGGACCGACCAGGATGCGACGTGGAACTCACTTATCGTGAATCCACCGTACCCCGATTACGGTTCCGGGGCGAACGGTTTCTCGAGCTCGACGGCCGGAGTGTTAAAGAACTTCTTTCGCAGGGACCGGATCGATTTCTCGGTGACGACCACGAACACCGGACCGACCGTCCAGGACACCCGAGACTACGACCGGCTCTCCGACATGGCCCAAGATGTTGTTGATGCACGAGTTTACCTTGGGATCCACTTCCGATTCGCCGACGAAGTTTCTAGAACTCTGGGGTATAAGGTAGCTGATTTTGGTTACGAAAATTATCTCAGGCCCATCAACGACCACTGCCACGGTCACCATTGTGATGACGACCTTGCGGGGCAGGCTGACGACAAGCCCTAACCTCGTTTTGCAGAAAATACAACTGCGTGAGGGTCGAATATCCGGCCCTCTTTCTTTTCGAACTTACAGATAATCGAGGCCCGCCGGGTTGATAGTTTGTTGTGAGGGTTGGAACTTCTAGACGGCAGCGATGACAAAACCTACTCATTCGGATTTACTTTGCATGACCGAACACGACGCGTCCACCGACGACCGTCGCAACGGCGCGGCCATGAAAATCCCAGCCGTCGAAGGGCGAGTTGCGTGATTTAGAACGTGACTCGCCGTTTTTGTAGGTCCACTTCAGTTCCGGATCGATGATCGTAACATCGGCAATCGATCCGGGTCGTAAGGTTCCCCGATCTTTTATTCGAAAGATTTTCGCCGGGTTTGTAGAACAGAGTTCGACGAGGCGGGCGAGATCGATGACACCTTTGTGAACGAGTTCATTGAACGCGAGGCCGACTGCAGTTTCAAGACCGGTAATTCCGAATGGTGCCCGATCGTACTCCAGCGCTTTCTCATCCTGGTGATGCGGTGCGTGATCGGTCGCGATCGCATCGATCGTTCCATCCTTCAATCCCTCGATAATTGCTTCAAGATGTTCTTCGCTGCGGAGCGGCGGTGCCATTTTTGTGTTTGTGTCGTAGCCTTCGACAACGGTGTCGGTCAGTGTGAAGTGATGCGGCGTGACTTCACAACTAACATTGATCCCCTCGTTCTTCGCGCGGCGAATCGCCTCGATGGCGCCCTTCGTGGAAACGTGCGCAATGTGAATATGTGCTCCCGTCTCTTTCGCGAGGATGATGTCGCGAACGGCGTCGATCTCTTCGGCGAGTGCAGGCATTCCTTTCAGGCCCAGCAGCAACGAAAGTTTTCCTTCATGCATGACGCCGCCCGATGACAGTGACTTATCTTCGCAATGATCGACGACCGGCAGATCGAAATCTTTTGCGTACTGCATCGCCCGGCGCATGATACCCGCATTCGGAACCGGCCGGCCGTCATCCGAGACAGCGACCGCGCCGGCGGATTTCATTTCGCCCATCTCGGCAAGTTCGCTTCCATCCGAAGATTTCGTGATCGCACCAACGGGAAATACGTTTGCCAGCCCGGCTCGCTCGGCTTGCTCGATCATGTAGCGCGTGATCGCGGCATTGTCGTTGACCGGCGACGTATTGGGCATAGGGCAAACGCTCGTCCATCCACCCGCGACCGCAGCGGCGCAGCCGGAGGCGATCGTCTCCTTGTGCTCTTGGCCCGGTTCGCGAAGATGGACGTGCATATCGATAAATCCCGGAGCGACGAGCAATCCTGCGGCGTCGAATACCTCGCAACCGTCGGGCGGTTTCTCGTTAGGTTTTAGCCATGCGGACACCCGGCCGTCTTCGATCAAGAGCGACATTCCTGTGTTTTCAGGTGCGGCCGGATCGATGAGGTGGCCGTTGGCGGTAAAAAGTTTCATTTTGAACTCAGGTAGTGGTCGTTCGTCCTGAGAATAATTCCATCCGTCACAAACTTAGGAAAAATATTTGCAGGTCGCGACAACCAAAGCGTAAATCAGGTTATCAAATAGCTTAAAGGGTAAGCAGAAAGCCCCGGTATTGCAAATTTTGTTTAGAAAATTGGAATCATCGGCCCCCTTTATCCAAAATTCTAAATAAGCATCTTCGAAAATCCGCGATGCTTTTCCCATCTCCGTCCGCACACAGAAAAAACATCACGTTCCGAACCCATTTTCCTTTTGGCTTCACGATTGCATTACAAATCACGAAAGCTGATACGCAGCTTTGTTTTCGATTCCCCGATAAGGGAATCAAGATTCGGTAATTTTAGACAGAGGAAAAAAGGGTAGCTATGCAAGCTTAAAGCCATCAACCGTCGGCGTCCTATCGCAAAATAATCCGCCGCCAGAGATGGCTCTAAGTTGTTCATGAGACTGTATCAGACTCACAGCCACCGCACTTGGCGATCGCTGTGTGAGTATAGCACTTTTCAGGTCCTTTGCAGTTCGTAAGGAGTTGAAAAATGAAAAGACTACATACATTGTTCTTTGCACTTCTATTTCTCCCATTGATAAGCGCGATCGCGCAAGAGCCTTTCGGATCGATCGAAGGATCGGTCAAAGATCCGCAAGGCTCGATCGTTCAAAATGCGACCGTAACCGTTCGCAATATCGCAACGAATGCGTCACGAACAGTCGTGACAAATGAAGACGGCCAATATCGTGTGCTGCAGCTTCAGCCGGGTAATTATGAAGTAAAGGCAACAGCCACTAACTTCAAGCAGTCGGTGATCGCGAGCGTCCAGATCCAGGTCGGACAGATCGCTTCCGCGGACATCAGCCTCGAGGTCGGTGGAGCTGCCGAAGTCGTAACGGTTACGCCGGACTCAGAGGTCCAGATCGAGCGGTCCGACAATACCGTTTCGGGTGTCGTTACTTCTCGACAGGTCGAGAATCTTCCGTTGAATGGACGTAACTTTCTGGATCTTGCGCAACTACAGCCCGGGACGGAGAGAGTCGACGGCGGATCATTCGATCCGACGAAGGCGAACTTCACCGGTGTTTCGATCGGCGGACAGGCCGGGCGTTCGACGCAGATCACTGTGGATGGCGGATCGGTGGTCGACAACGTCGTCGGTACGACCGTCCAAAATTTCTCTCAGGAGATCGTTCAGGAATTTCAGATCGGACTCTCGAACTTCAGCCTGTCGACCGGAGCGTCAGCGAGCGGTTCCGTAAATATCGTTTCCCGATCGGGGAGCAACCAGTTTCACGGAAACGCATTCGTCTACGCGCGGGATGACAGCTTCGCCGCTTTTCCGGCATTGAGCCGTCTTGACGAATTCAACGGCATTCCCGTTGAAGCGAGGGCGACAAGGGTTCCGTTCGACCGCCAGCAATTCGGCGGAACTCTTGGCGGCCCGATCATAAAAGACAAGCTGTTCTTTTTCGGAAGCTACGAGCGAAACAATCAGGATGGCTCATCGATCTACAATCCGCTGCGGGCTCCGAGCTTTGCGGGTTTCAGTTCAAACCCGTTCGATGAAACTCTGTTTACGACAAAGGTCGACTGGATCCTGAATGATAGAGCATCGAGTTTCTTCCGCTACTCGTTCAACGATAACGAATCGATCGGTCCGTTCCCTCCGGGCTCGGGCATCCTGCCGCGAGAAAGTGCGAGCGGGATTTTCACATCTAATGATCAGGTAGTAACTAATCGTGCTCACAATTTCGTGGGTGGATTGACGTACTTGTTTGGCTCGAACATCAGCAACAATTTCGTTGGTAACTATAGCCAGTTCAAGAATGCGATCGACTCGGCAACGACCGGCATCCCGGAAATTCGTATCAATCCGGAGCAGGATTGGCGCTCCGGAACCAACGCCGTCACGCCGCAGGATACGCCGCAAAAGCGTTTTCAGGTGCGTGATGACCTGACGTGGGTCAAGGGCAAACACACCTTCAACTTTGGCGGCAACTACGAATGGACCTCGATCGGTGGAACATTCACTTTTGCGGATCCGGTTCGCATACGGCTGTTCGCGATCGACGAAGAAGGCGATCCGGTCCCGTTCAATACGGAAGCAGATTTTCTGAACGCCTTTGTTCAGGATATCTCGATGGGTATCGGAAGCCCGGTTCTTCCGTTCAATCACGACGGCAACACGATCAATCACCGCATCCAGGTGTACGCCGGGGATTCGTGGAAGGTTACGCCAAGATTGAACGTCAATTTCGGTCTCGCGTATCGCGTGGATTCAAATCTTTGGAATCACGATCTGACGAGACCGGCGGTCATCGCACCGCTGCTTGAAGGCGGAACCGCATCGCCGAAACGCGACACGAACAACTTCGCGCCGCGAGTCGGTTTCGCGTGGGATCCGATTGGCGACAGCAAGACGATCATCCGAGGCGGCTTTGGAATGTACTACGACAACGTTATCGACAATCTGCGTTTGTTCGAACGCGCGGATCTCGGTCCCGTCGGCGCGGAACAATTCCTCGTCGGCACGCAGATCGTCAGTCCTTTGCTCCTGCCGTTCAACGCAGACAGCAACGGACGGTTCGATCCGGGCGATATCACACTGGCGCAAGCTCTCGCACTGTCATCGAACCTGCGCGCGGATCTTGAATCGCGTCTGATGGACTGCGTTCTGCCGACGGCGCTCGAATGCACGAACTCAGTTTCGGGTCCGATCTTTTCGAGTAATTTCCAGGTGCCCTACTCGCTGCAATACTCGATCGGAGTTCAACGCGAACTGCCCTGGAACATGATCATGCAGGTCGATTACAACTATCGAAAGGGCAGGAACGAGGTCCAGATATTCGACGTCAATCAGGCGGATTCGATAGCCGGGCCGAGGCTAGGTGCAGCGTTCCCGGTCCCGGTTCCGTATGCGGATTCGTCCGCGTTTTCTACTTACTCGGGGCTTCTCGCGAGGGTCGATCGTCGATTCAGCAATGGATTTCAGTTCACCGCGAGCTATGCGCTGTCGAGTTTTAAAGCATTCAGTGCCGATGCTCTGGGATTAGCAGGAGCACCGACCGATCTGAATAATCTGCGTGCAGATTTTGGCCCGGCGGGTCTTGATCGAAAGCACCGGTTCGTCTTCAGCGGAATTTACGATTTGCCGTTTTACAAGAACGACAGCTCGTTCTGGAAACGAAACGTGCTTGGGAACTGGCAGGTCTCGTTTATCTCGACGGCGTTCAGCGGGCTGCCGGAAAGCGTCTTCCTGCCGAACAACATCGATCTAAGCGCGAGTGGTACGTTTGCTACGTACTTGCCCGGAACCAGCGGTGGCTCGATCGGCCGTTCGATCAGTTCGGTCAGTCAACTGAACAGCCTGATCGAAAGCTACAACAACAGCATCGCAGGTCTGCCGAACACGGCCGCCTGTTCATTCGACGCGACACTTCGTTGCGATCTTTATGACCAGGAGATCTTCCGAGTCGGCCTGCTGCCGTCTGATGCTCAGATCGGAGGTGACTCGTTGATCTCGCAGGACCTGCGTGTTACCAAAACGATCAACTTTAGCGAGAAGTATCGTCTCCAGTTGATCGGTGAGGTGTTCAACTTATTCAACATTGCGAATCTGGTGAACGTCAATGATCTGGTGCTGCCGATCGAAGGAACGGCATCCGGTGATGTGACAACTCTTCGTCCAACGCAACGTTCGACGAGTGTCTTCGGAACGGGCGGGCCGCGTGCGTTCCAGTTCGGTGCGAGGTTTGTTTTCTAGTTTGTCCCACCACCCTGGCAG
>JANMUW010000476.1:0-10813 GCA_031392105.1 Acidobacteriota bacterium
AGTTCAAGTTCAATGGTTCATACCAGACCCCGTGGAAGCTTGTCGTTTCGGGCAACTTCTACGTACAGTCGGGTATTCCGTTCAGCGCGTTGATTCCGCACCCCGTGTACGGAAACAACGAAGGCTTCCAGGATCCCCGTGGTACGTCGATCATTCCTGATCTTGGCGTAAACTCGGCAGGTGTGACCAGTGCAGTTGGCCGCAGCCGTACCCCGACGACTTGGAATCTTGACCTGGGTGTTTTCTACCCGATCAAGTTCTCGGAAAGCATGCAGCTGCGATTCACGGCAGACTGGTTCAACGTTACCAACTCGCAAAGAGCGGTTACTCTTGACCAGACCAAACTGATCAACAGCGGTGTTACGGGCGTTGCTCCGGTCGCGAATCCGTTCTTCGGATCGGGCCTGATATTCCAGTATCCGTCGGCCCTCCGACTGGGTGCGAAATTTAGCTTCTAATTACCTCTCGGTAATTGAGAAACCTTGATAGTCGGGAGGAATTTTTCCTCCCGACTTTTTTTGTTTGCTGACGAGGTTTTCTGATAAACTGTGAGCCACTTCAATATTTCAGAGGAGCTGTAATTATGCGTTCCGCCCCGCTTTGTGCTGTCCTGTTTATCTCAGCTTTTTTGATCGTGTTTGCGGGTGCGAACGTGATTGCGCAAAGCCGCACTAACCAGAGCGGCACGGGTGGCATACATGAGATCCGCGGGAAGATCTATCTCCCGAGCGGAAAAACTTCTGATTCTCAAGTTGATATCGAGTTGCAGAGCATAAGTAATTTCTCGAATCTGAAGGTGACCACGGATAGAGAAGGGGCGTTTAATTTTCGAAATCTTTCCCCGGGAAATTACACCTTGGTCGTCAAACCCGGTGAAATGTTCGAAGAAACCCGCGAGTATGTCATCATCGACACCGAAGCACAGGGGAACCTTCCGATCCGTCCGATTCCAAAAGTGATCACAGTTCCCGTTTACCTTCAGTTCAAGCGCGGCATTGTCCTCAGAAATGATGTCATCAATGCCAAGTGGTCAAGCGTTCCGAGAGAGACGCTCGAGCGGTACAAACGAGGCGTCGATCTTGCTTTGGAGAATAAGGACCCGCAAGCCGAAGTGGAATTGCGCAAAGCCGTCGAACTGTCACCAAACTTTGCACCCGCACACACAGAACTGGGAAAGATCGCCCTCAAGAACGGGCGTCCTGAAGCTACGGTCGAATCCTGCAAGACGGCGGTTCGGTATGATCCGGCTGATTTCGACGCTCACCTTAATTTAGGCATGGCTTATATAAGCCTCAAGAAGCTGGATCTTGCCGAATCCGAACTCGTCACGGCAGCTTACCTCGATCGAACCGCGGTTACTCCCCACTATTACCTCGGCATTCTTTTTGTCATGAAAAATGATCTCAATGTCGCCCAGAAAGCTTTTGAGACAGCCAAAGAACTCAACGGCGGAAAAGGTCTGCCGAGTATCCACAGATTCCTCGGACGTATCTATTTGGAAAAAGGCATGGAGAAGGAAGGAATTCAAGAACTGGAAATGTATCTTAAACTCGCGCCGAAGGCCCAGGACGCCGACCGGGTAAAGAAAGAGATCTCTGACATAAAAGCGAAGCAGATAAAGAATGCCTTCGTCTGAGCGGATCTACCGCGATTCGGTACACAACATAATCCGTCTTCAGACGGATTCGCTTGAAGGAGCCCTGATCGCCCGGCTGGTTGACGCGGCCGAGTTTCAGCGTTTGAGGCGCATTCGCCAGCTTGGGCTCGCCCACTTCGCTTATCAGGCTGCGGAACATTCCAGGTTCACACATAGCCTCGGAACATTTCATCTCACGACGCGGATACTCGCGAAGCTAAAGACAAAGTACGAGATCTCACCCGAGAACCAAACGGCGGTCCGGGTTGCTGCATTGCTTCACGACGTCGGACACGGC
Organism: Acidobacteriota bacterium; assembly: GCA_031392105.1. GTDB lineage: Bacteria > Acidobacteriota > Blastocatellia > Pyrinomonadales > Pyrinomonadaceae > OLB17. Next base: position 1,935 of record JANMUW010000476.1, read on the forward strand.
GCGTTTTCCCACGTCCTCGAAACAATTCTCGGGTTCCATCACGAAGACTTCACAATTGAGACCGTCTTGAGCGAAGAGACAGAAGTCGGGATTCTGCTCAAGTCGTATTCACCCGATCTGGCTCCACGAGTTGCCGATATTATTCGCGGTACGTTTCGCCCAATGGCCCTCGCGCAGATCGTCTCATCCCAACTCGACGCAGACCGCATGGACTATCTGCTTCGCGATTCGCTGATGACCGGCGTGAAGTACGGGGTCTACGATCTGGAATGGATAATTAAGTCGATCGAAATCAACGAGGCGGATGACCATCTCTATGTCTCGGCGCGTGGGCTTTATGCGGTCGAAGATTACCTTCAGGCGCGCTACTACATGTTTCGTCAGGTATATTTTCATCGCACGCTGCGGGCCGCTGAAATTATTCTGCGAGCGATCTTGAGGCGTGCTCTTCAATTGTTTCAGGGAGGGCAGCCTGTATGGCACGCTCCCGGTACGGCATTCGAAAGGATCCTCAGCGGCGAGAAGCTCAGATTAAAAGAACACCTCGAACTGGACGATACCGACGTTGTCTATTACATAAAGCAATGGCAAAAATCCAGCGACAAAATTCTCGCCGATCTGTGCAGACGTTTTTTGAATCGACGATTATTCAAAGCGTTCGATCTCGACATGCCGGAGGAACAACGGAGCCCGTTTGTCGAGGACGCGCGCTCGCTCGTCGAATCCCGGGGTTTCGATCCCGAATACTATTTTGTTGAAGACAAGCCGGGCGACATTCCGCACTACTTCTACACAAGCGACCGTTCAAAGCCGAAGAATCTAATTTATGTCGAGGACGGATTCTCGCGCCCCCGGATCCTGGAGATCTCCGAGGTCAGCAGCGCGGTCCGCGGACTGCAGGCCGAATACAGTATCCATCGCATCTGCTTCCCTGCGGAATTGACAGACGATGTCGCTCGCCTTTATCACGGCTAGTCCATCGACATGAGACCGCGGTCCGTACAAATAATGTCGAGATCATTCTTTCTCCTGGTCGTCCTCGTTTTACTCAGTGCGTCGAACCTGCTTGCTCAGCGAGTAGCCATTCTTACGCCCGGGAAAGGCGATCGCGATTCGGAGTACGCCGAGCGACTAAGTGAGAATTTGCCTCTACCGCTCCGGTCGCTCGACAATTCGCAAAGCGTCGCTGCCTTCCGATCGGTCGAGATCCGGGATGCTTTTAATATGGACGCGGCCGAAGCAAAGACGTCCGCCGCGGTAATGGGCTGCGATTATTTCGTCATCGTCCGTACCGGAGAACAAAGAAGGTCGTCGTTCTCGAAGCCGGATTATCATGAAGCATTCTCGGTGCTTTATCTTGTCGCCGCACGAACTGGCGAGCTTGTCGCCTGGTTTCTGAAGAGCTACGAAGCCGACGCGCGAGAAAAGGCCTGGCGGGCACTTGCAGCATCGATCCCCGGCGCGGCTAACGAGATCGGAAACAAGATCAAAGCTTCGACCGCCGCCGGGCGTCAGGCGTCCCCGGCATTTAAGATCGAGGAAGTACCGGACGAGAATTCCCCCGCCGCGACGGATCTGAAGCCGCCGATCCCATACCGTCGTATCAAGCCTGATTACACGACAACGGCGTTCCTCTACGGCGTGAAGGCGACGATCGATATCGTGGCCGATATAGATTCGGACGGGACGGTAAAGGCGACTCGGATCGTCCGCTGGGCTGGTTTTGGATTGGAGGAGTCCGTAGAGAAAGCCGTGCGCACGATGAACTGGCGTCCCGCAATGCGAGCCGGCAAGCCTTTGCCGATGCGCGTTTTGCTGCGATACAATTTTACGAAAGTAGAACAGTGACGTCAGGTTCAATGGATCGGACTTCATCAGTTTCTTTTCCGTTTATTCAGTGTATTCAGTGGTTCATGATTTAAGCCTTTACCCGTGAATACACGGAAAAAGCACGGAACGTTTCTGAGAATGACGCAGTGCAGAAGTACAGTACGGAATATGCAAATTAAAACTAACGAGCCCTCCTCATAAATGAAAAAACTCCGTGCGACAATCCGCGTCATTCTTTTCGTCGCCGCAACATTGCTCCTGTACGGTACCTGGTTCGTTTTCCGCGTCTTTATACCGAACAAGATATATTGGCGTCAGCTCGCATTTGGATCCTGGGCAAGAGCTTTTGTATGGGTCTCGGGAATGGAGATAGAAGTGATCGGAACACCGCCAAAGCCGCCGTTCTTCCTTGTCACTAATCACCTGAGCTATGTTGATATCGCCGCGATACGGGCCACGCTCGAAGGTGTATTTGTCGCAAAGGTAGAAGTGAAGAGCTGGTTCCTCGCAGGCCGCATAGTTAGCGACATGGGAGTGATCTTCATCGACCGCAAGAACCGCCGCGATATCCCGCGAGCCGGTGAAGAGATAATTCGGAAGCTTAACGACGGCGAAGGCGTGATCGTCTTTCCGGAAGGCACAAGTACAAAAGGAGAGGACGTGCTTCCCTTCAATTCTTCCTTCCTTGAGTTCGCTTCGAAGACGGACCTTCCCGTTTCATATGCGTCGATAGGATATCGAACACCCGATGGCGACCCGCCGGCAAGTACGATGGTCTGCTGGTGGGAGGACATCAGTTTCATGGCTCACCTCTACCGCCTTTTTACCGTAAAGCGATTTACGGCGATCCTGACCTTTGGCGACGAGAGTATTGTGAACCCCGATCGTAAACTACTTGCCGCCGAACTAAGACAACGCGTGAAAGAGAAATTCATTCCCGTGATCTAGATATCGGTGTAGGTTTTGCGCGCGGTGTAAATCGTCTTAAACTTTACAGTACGTTTCTCCGTACTACCCCGGAACTTTCTAAGGAGCAAAATTTAATGCACAAGAATTTTTTCCGATTCGCAGCCGCCGCGCTTGTCCTCTTTGCGGTTTGGTCGTCTATGCTCGCGCAAAGCAAAGGTTTCGACACGAAGAGAATGGACGCGTCAGTCGATGCATGTAACGACTTTTTCCAATACGCGAACGGCACATGGCTGCGAACGACTGAAATCCCGGCCTCCGAGTCACGCTGGGGCAGTTTTAATATCCTCGCGAACAATAATAATTCGAAGCTCCGTGAGATCCTCGAAACAGCCGCGAAAACAAGACCGCCTAAGGGCAGCGATGCGCAGATGATCGGCGATCTTTATGGTTCATGTATGAACGAAGCCGCGATAAATAAGGCAGGCATAAAACCGGTCAAGCCGTTTCTCGCAGAGATCGACAAGATCAAAACGATCAGCGGTGTCGAGAAGGAGATCGCGGCGCTTCATAACTCCGGGCTACCCGCTGTATTCAGCTTCGGCGCCGGCCCAGATCTCAAGAACTCGAATAACGTGATCGCGAATGCCGGTCAAGGCGGGCTCACGCTTCCGAATCGCGATTACTATACCGGCGATGACGCGAAGTCGGTCGAGGTACGAGCGAAGTTCGTCGATTACATGACGAATATTTTCAAGCTCCTCGGTGAAACTCCGGATGCAGCAGCAACGAATGCTAAGACGGTCCTTGATATTCAGACGCGTCTCGCTCTCGCCTCGCTCACGCCCGTCGAACGCCGGAATCCGGATAACAATTACAACAAGATCGCGCTGACAGCGGCTCAGGAAATGATGCCCAACTTTTCATGGTCGGCGTATCTCGCGGAACGCACCGCTCCGGCGTTCACTGAGCTCAACATCGCTCCGCCAAAATTCTTTGCCGAATTGAACTCGATGCTGAAGGATGTCCCGGTCAACAGTTGGAAGACCTATCTTCGCTGGATGGTTATCAACTCTGCGGCTCCCGCTTTGTCCAAACCGTTCGCGGATGAGAATTTCAATTTCTTTGGAAAGTATCTTCGTGGGCAAAAGGAACAGCAGCCGCGTTGGAAGACCTGCGTTCAGGCTGTCGATAACAATCTCGGCGAAGCGCTCGGAATGGAATTCACGAAAACGGCGTTCACACCTGCCGCAAAGGCGCGCATGAACGAACTTATAGACAACCTCATCGCAGCGATGAAGGACCGGATCGATAGCCTCGAATGGATGAGCCCGGAAACGAAGAAGCAAGCTCAGACAAAGCTTTCGACGTTCAAGCGGAAGATCGGTTATCCGGACGTGCTGCGTGGCTATAAAGGACTGACGATCGATCGCAAGTCGTACGCGTTGAATAATCTTCGATCGAATCGGTTCCAGGTCAGGCGTAATTTTGAGGACCTCGGAAAGCCGCGCGACAAAACACGCTGGAACTTCTCACCGCCGACGGTCAACGCTTCGTACTCGAGCGTGAACAACGACATCACTTTTCCGGCCGGAATCCTGCAACCGCCTTTCTTCAATTTCGAAGCCGACGATGCGATCAATTACGGTGCGATCGGCGGCGTCATCGGTCACGAGATCACGCACGGCTTCGACGATTCGGGCAGCCGCTTCGATGCGGATGGCAATTTGAAGATGTGGTGGACCGACGATGACCGAAAGAAGTTTGACGAGCGTGCATCGTGCGTGATCAAACAGTTCGACGGCTATGAAGTTCAACCCGGAATGTTTATCAACGGAAAGCTGACACTCGGCGAAAACATCGGCGACTTTGCGGGTCTGACCGTTTCGTACGATGCTTATCAAAGATCGCTCATCGGAAAACCGCGTCCGGCCAATATCGATAATTTCACACCCGAGCAAAGATTCTTCCTCGGCTGGGCGCAAGTTTGGGCGGGAAAATACACGGCTGAATCGGAACGCACACAGGTTAAGGGCGATCCGCATTCCCTCCCGCGCTGGCGTGTGAACGGCCCACTCTCAAACATGCCGCAATTCACCAAGGCATTTGGATGTAAGGAAGGCCAGGCGATGGTAAGGAAAGATGCTTGCTCGATATGGTAGGATCGCTTCGCACTAATGACGCGAAGGTATTCAGCCAGGGCTGAGAGCCCTGGCTTTTCTGTTGATTTTCTTAGGCGGGTCCTGCACCCACGCTTCCGCTGCATATGAATTGCCCCGATCTTTTTAGGCTGGGTGAGCGGCACCAAGCCTCTTCGGCTTTAGCCAAAATGAATTGCCCCGGCGCTTTAGCCCTCGGGGTGATTGGCCAGATCTTGGGCTTTAGCCAAAAATGAATTGCCCCGGCGCTTTAGCGCGTGGTACACAGCATCCCAGCTCTTCGGCTTTAGCCAAAATTAATTGCCCCGGCGCTTTAGCCCGGGGGTACACCGCATCCAAGCACTTCGGCTTTAGCCAAAAACCGACCGCCGGCTCGGGTCGCTCAATCCCATGAATCCTCGAACCTCTGAAATCCAAACTTCTTCAACATCAGCTCAAACTCTTTCTCGAAAGTTCTGCGCGAGTGATGATGTTCCTGGTTCTTTATATACTCACGGGTAACCTCCAACATTGATTCAGATACGCCAACACAAAAGTAATCATTTTGCCAACCGAACTTGGTTTTAGTCATACCCTCCTTGTTTATCCAGTGTGAAGATTCGCCCTTCATCAGCCGGACAATGTCTGCGATCGTTTGCTCGGTTCCAAGCGAAATGAGTGAATGAACATGTTCATCCCACCCGTTGATGAAGTCGAGGAATATTCCTTTCTTCTTCGCGTTGTTTCGCATATGCTGAAACACTTTCGGGCGAATCTCGGGTTTTAAAAATGGTATTCGATTCTTGGTGGACCAAACTATGTGTAACCAGACCTTCACGTAGGGCATGGGAGTTAGCCTCTTTATGTTTCTCTTTTATAACCCCAAGGGCTGCAGAAGTCTTGACTTGATCACAAAAATTCTAAATTGGTTTAAAGAATCGGGGTGGTGCGATTTTTTGGCTAAAGCCAAAGATCTGGGGATGCTAGTTACCCCGGGGCTAAAGCGCCGGGGCAATTCATTTGGGCTGAAGCCGAAGATCTGGGGATGCTAACTCCCCCGGGGCTAAAGCGCCGGGGCAATTCATTTGGGCTAAAGCCGAAGATCTGGGGATGCCATTTTACCCCGGGCTAAAGCGCCGGGGCAATTCATTTGGGCTGAAGCCGAAGAGCCCGGAGCTGAGTACCCCAGACTTAAGGAACGTGCATTCATTCGTGGCTAAAGCCGAGTCTAGTAGATGCTTTATTACCGCGGGCGAAGCTCCAAGGCAATCCATTTTTGGCTAAAGCCGATATCCTATTGCTTGTTGCCTTGGGCCAAAGCTAACAACTCTGTCCTAGGGAAGGCTGCGTGGAGAACGAAAACCTGAAATAAAAAAGTAGAGAAGTGCGGCGATGAAATGTAGAGAGAGCACTACCGTAGCACCCGGCGAGTCCGACCAAACGAGAAAACCGATCCAGACCAAGACCGAAAGTAGGACTCCCGCAGCCGCCAAAATCCTGTATGCACTCCCGGTAACAAAGAACGCGATGAAGAGCATTGCGACCGCCACGGCTCCAAGGACTGCAGGCGTCAGGAAAAGGGTTCCGGCGATCAAAGGAAATACAAGTGGGACCATCGTGTGTCCCTTGAAAACAATACACGAGAGAAATGTAACAGCGACCAGTATCACGCTCCAGTTGCGCGGCATCTTTCCTACCTACCGGATACAAGAAAGTGAAAGGCCGAAGCTTCACGCCTCGGCCCTTCGTCTCTAACGATTAAAAATCCTCGTCCGCACCGACAACATCGACCAGGCCGTCGGGCTTGATGCTATCGTCGAATACCTCATCTTCTTCAAGACTCAAATCGTCGAGCGTCTCCTCGGCTTCGTCATAACCCGCGTCGGTGTCGACACCCGGAACAGGGCCCAGAACGGGAATCTCAATTCCTCCGCGGAGTTCGGCTAATTCATCGAACTCGTCCTCGACCTTTCTGTTCTCAGTGTTATCCGGAGCGACCTTGACGTTGCGGTAGTATTTCATACCGGTACCCGCCGGGATCAGGCGTCCCATGATGACGTTCTCCTTCAAGCCGCGTAGGTAATCGACGCGTCCCGAGATCGCAGCTTCGGTCAGCACGCGAGTCGTTTCCTGGAACGATGCCGCAGAGATGAACGAATCGGTCGAAAGCGATGCTTTCGTTATCCCGAGCAGCAGCGGTTCACCGACCGATGTCTTGCCGCCCTCTTCAGCGACACGACGATTCTCATCTTCGTATCGGAAACGGTCGACCTGCTCTTCCATAAGGAACTCGGTATCGCCGACTTCCTTGATCTTCACCCAACGAAGCATCTGCCGAACGATCACTTCGATGTGCTTGTCGTTGATGTTCACACCCTGCAGACGATAGACCTCTTGAATTTCATTCACGAGATAGTTCTGCAAAGCGCTGGTTCCGAGAACACGCAAGATATCGTGCGGGTTCAGCGGTCCGTCCATCAACGGTTCACCGGCACGTACGCGATCCTCTTCCTGCACGTTGATATGCGTACCACGCGGGATGTCGTATTCCCGTTCCGCACCGTCGTCACCGGTGACAACGATCTTACGTTTACCCTTCGCGATCGGACCGAACTTAACGATACCGTCGATCTCTGACATCATCGCTGTTTCACCCGGACGGCGAGCTTCGAACAGCTCGACGACACGCGGCAGACCGCCGACGATATCTTTGGTCTTCGTGGTTTCACGAGGGATCTTTGCGATCACATCGCCAGGTTGAATGTTCTGTCCGTCTTCGACCAAAAGGTTTGCACGGATCGGCATCTGATAGGTCTTGAGCGTTTTGCTTCCGTCCTTGATCTCGAGACGCGGCTGATTCTTTTCATCCGAGTCCTTGACCACGAGACGTTTCTGGCCCGTGACCTTATCGATCTCCTCTTCAACGGTCTTGCCTTCTTTGAGATCCTGGTACTTAACAGTTCCCTTGACCTCAGTCAGGATGGCGAAAGTGAACGGATCCCACGTCACGAGAATGTCATCTTCCTTAACCTTCTGACCCTCCTTCACGTGAAGCTGCGCTCCGTAGACGACCTGGTAGCGAGCAACCTCGCGTCCACGTTCGTCTTCGAGTGCGATCTCGGACTGACGCTTGAGTGAGATCAATTCCTTGTTACGGTTCTTGATCACCTTCAGGTCGTCGAGATACTTGACGGTTCCGTCCATCGCGGCGATATGCTTTGTCTCTTGTTCGAGGCGAGCAGTACCACCGACGTGGAACGTTCGCATCGTGAGCTGTGTTCCCGGCTCGCCGATCGACTGTGCGGCGATGACGCCGACTGCTTCACCGATCTCAACCGTGTTACCGGTCGCAAGATTACGGCCGTAGCACTTCACGCAGATACCGCGACGGCTTTCACATGTGAGCGCCGATCGAAGCCTGACTTTCTGCAGACCCGAGAGTTGGACCTGAGCTGCAAGATCCTCGTTGATCTCGGTGTTCGCGGTAACTATCGTCGTACCTTCGACCGGATCGATGATGTCATCGAGCGATGTACATCCGACGATACGATCGCGGAGCGATTCGACTTCTTCACCGTTACGGATGATCGCTTCGGCCCAAACGCCGCGGAGAGTTCCGCAATCGTTTTCGGAAACGATCACATCCTGAGCAACGTCAACCAGACGTCGCGTCAGGTAACCCGAGTCGGCCGTCTTGAGCGCCGTATCAGCCAATCCCTTACGAGCACCGTGCGTCGAGATAAAGTACTGAAGCACGTTCAAACCTTCGCGGAAGTTCGCGACGATCGGAGTTTCGATGATCTCACCCGACGGTTTCGCCATCAGTCCACGCATACCGGCGAGCTGCCGGATCTGTGCGTCCGAACCACGAGCACCTGAGTCGGCCATCACGAGGATCGGATTGAGCTCCTTACGTTCGGCTTCGCGTGTGTGCATCGCCTTGAACATTTCCTTTGCGACGCGGTCGGTGACTTCGGACCAGATGGCCGTCACCTTGTTCTCGCG
>JANMUW010000512.1:0-2596 GCA_031392105.1 Acidobacteriota bacterium
GCACGACCTCGACCCAGATGACCGCTTCCATTCCACCGTAGAACGTGAAGATGATCATCACCACGCCGAGCAAAATAATCGAGCCGACGATGATCGTCGTGGAGTCGCTGCCGGGATTGAAAGACGTATAGACCGCGGCGAGCACGAATGCCGTCAGCAGGAGGCGGATACCGTCGGCGACGTTTCGCATTATCACGAATAACGCCGATGCGAGCATCTTCACCTTCTGCCCGAAACGATCGCCGAGAAGTTGATAAACAGTCTGAAGCTCGCCTTTGAAATAAAGCGGGATGAAGATCAGCGAAATGACGATTCGCCCGAGCATGTAGCCGAGCACGAGCTGCAGGAATTCGAAATTGCCGCCCTTAGCGAACGCGACGCCCGGAACAGATACAAATGTGATCGTGCTCGTCTCTGTCGCCACGATCGACATCGCGATCGCCCACCACGGCACGCTGCGATCACCGACGAAATAACCTTCGGTCGTCTCCTGCTTGCCGGCGTACAAGATCCCGAACGCCGTGATGCCGATCAGATAGCCGAAGATGATGATGAGGTCGAGTGTTTGCATTAGCTAGAATGGATATATACGCGCCCAAGTTCGGAACCAGAAACTATCAATTCGGTGTACGTCCTGGCGTGTGTGGCGCGTGTTCACAGGGTGTGTCTTCACTGTTTGGCACACAGTGAGAAAGATATTGCCCGAGAAAACGATCAGCTCGTCACCTAAATTCATTTCGAGATGGTTCGGGCAACCGCAATCATAAGAATCGACGGCAACGAATTCTTTAGTGCCCTTTAGCCCTCCTTTCCAGGAGTTTTCTATGTCCAAGGTTACAAGTGAAAATTGGTTCCAGTCGCGCCATACCTCGGGTACTAATTGTTTCTCGCGGGGAGAAAGCTCTCGACGAACAATCTGAACGACCTTTCCGCGGAAAACCGCATCAGCATGTCGAAACACTTTTCGCAACGGAACTTCCGAGACCGAGCACGCGAACGATGCGTTGGCAGTGATCAAAATCGATAACAAGGATACGGTTAGAAGTCTAAGAGATCTGATCAACAAAAGCTTGAGCACGAAACTACTTATCCTCCGCTAATTCCGCAAACGCTCTTTCTACAATGAAGCTATTTCGAGTAAGGGCCTGGAGTGCTGCTGCCCGATCGACTTCAGACTTTGACATAACAAGCGCGATCCGCAGATCCCCCCCAGCGTCTTCCATTAACTTCGTCGCCGCCGTTTCATCGACGTCCGCTTCATCCATCAAAATCCGCACTGCTCGATCTTGAAGTTTCTCATTCGATGCCTTCATGTTCGTCATGTGATTGCCATGAACGTAACCGAGCCGGATCATCGCAACCGTCGAGATCATGTTTAGAATCAGCTTCTGCGCAGTGCCGGCTTTCATCCGCGTCGAACCGGTGATCGCTTCGGGTCCGACGACGGGTACGATCGCTATCTCAGCGGTTTCGGTAATCTTCGAATCGGGATTGCAGACGATGCAAGCCGTGAAGCATCCGAGCTCCCGTGCATATTTCACCGCCCCGATCGTGTACGGCGTGCGCCCCGATGCCGCGATCCCGACGACAGCATCCTTCGATGTCAGCCCACGTACTTTTAGATCCTCCGCACCTTGTTCTTTATTATCTTCACTCGACTCGGTTGCCTTGTGAAGGGCGTCGTAGCCGCCGGCGATGACGCCCTGAATAAGCTCATACGAAACTCCGAAGGTCGGCGGGATCTCCGATGCATCGAGCACTGCGAGACGGCCACTTGTTCCCGTCCCGACATAAAACAAACGGCCGCCGTCCTGCAGCCGTTCGACGATCTTGTCGATCGCCGCAGCTACCTCAGGCAGCACTTTCTCGACCGCCGTCGCGACCAATTTGTCCTCGTCATTGATCAGACGAATCGCGTCGAGAGTCGAAACTTTGTCGATCTCCGACGTGTTCGGATTGTCAGTTTCCGTAATTGGAATCACTTTATGTATAAGCGAATACCTCAATCAAAAAGTCAAGCTGTACGTTCTTCACCGTCGATTTCCGTTTCGCGGTGACTTATACGCCATCAGCGCGGCGGCGTGTGCCGGCGGCATCGCAGGTTCGGTCAGGAATGCTTTTGGTGCACAAAGGCGAACTTTCTTTAGCATTGGCTCCGTAAGCAATTTGCCGGCGTGGAATATGCTGCCGACACATCCGATCGGGACCCGGCGATTGCCGAGCTTCAATTTTTCGATGACGGCGCATGCGGCAAGCCCGAGTTCGTAACCCGCATCTTTGAGAATCTCGATCGCGATCTGGTCCCCGTCCTGTGCGGTTTCGACAACGAGTCGAGCGAAACCGGCGATGCGGCTGTTGTCGACCTGCGGTGAATAGATCGCGACGATCAAATTCTCAGGGCCCGATGCGCGAAAGTATTCCGACGCGCGTTGGCTGAGTAGGGTGGGTGCACCGCGGCCATCCGATGCCTTGGCGATGTTGTGCAGAGCCTGCTGCGCGATGCCGACACCACCGCCTTCGTCACCGGCAAGCGGCCCCCATCCACCGGAGATCGCCATATCGCCATTTTCGTTTTTGCCGAGGCACACTGATCCGG
>JANMUW010000328.1:0-4001 GCA_031392105.1 Acidobacteriota bacterium
GCGAAGCTTCTGGAGAGGACGCAAACAACTACCCGCGGTGAAGCCGCGGAGAGACAAGTAGCGAGGGGTTGAATCCTCGCGGTAACCAATTACAAGCCCCCCGCGGTGAAACCACGGACGAATTGAAGGAGCTCCCACGTATGCCTTCCAGCCACGTCGCGTCATATTTCCATCTCGTCTTCTCGACAAAAGACCGTCGCAGACTGATTCTCCCGGAGTGGGAAGATCGATTGCATTCCTACCTCGGCGGAATCGTCAAAGGGATGGACGGGATCCCACTAACGATCAATGGGATCGAGGATCATGTTCATTTGCTCGTCCGATTGAAATCAAAACATCGCCTAGATAGCTTCCTGCGGGATCTCAAGGCGGATTCATCGGGGTAAGTTCACAAAGAGATAAGCCGGATGTTCGAATGGCAAAAAGGATACGGCGCATTTTCGGTCAGCCCGACGGCGGTCGACGCCGTCAGGAGTTATATCGAACGCCAGAAAGAGCATCACAGACGCGTCGACTTCAAGATGGAGTATGTTGATCTCTTGAACAGGGCGGGAGTTGAGTTCGAGGAGAGGTTTCTCTGGTGATCTTGCGCGGTTTCACCGCGAGATTTCTATCGTTTCCACCAGACGCTTCGCATCTGGCTATGTTCTCGTCGCGGCATTCGCCGCGAGGATCACATTGAAGACGTCCAATGCAGGATGTGAACACACATTGCAACGCCATGTTCTCACATCGCATCAAGTCAGGTTGTAAACCAATGAAAATCTTATATACCGTCTTCGCAATCCTTCTATTCGCAGCCATCGCATTTGGTCAGGCCGCGAAATCCACCCAACCCAAATTCGACATCGCCGACTTCAACAAGAAGTTCGAAACCGCTCAATGGCTCGTCGAGTACGACAATGTCGCGTGGAAAACGACGGACGCCGTGATGGCGATGCCGAAGGACGTGATTGCACGATTGGGCCAGGATTGGTTTTGTTTTCAGGACACGAATAAGATTTGGCACGCTGTGTATGGCGGGCTGACCGAAGGCAAGTACGACGTGGCGATCCACTTGGAAATGGACGCCAAAGAGAAGATCACAAAATCAAATCAGAAGATCGACCAGGAGTTTCTAAACAAGCACGCCAGGGCACTGAAAACCGGCCGCGATAAACTGACCGCAAGAGTTGCCGACGGTTCGCCTCGCTTTAATCAGTTTATTAGACAGAATCCGGACAAGACGTTTTTCGTCTGGTTGCTGCCCGCATTCCAGCCAGATCGAATGACCGTTTTTGGCGGCGAAGCGGTATACACAGTTGATGCGAGCGGTACTACGATCTTGAAGGACGACAGCTACTTTCAAGAAGGTTTTCGAGGATTCAAGTCTGAGCCGCCCCGTGAGATCTGGCTGAACTATACAGAGCAGGATAAGCCATCGCTCGGCGCTATTTTCTTTGTGTGGTATTACAAGGCGTACTTCACCAAGATCTTTATCGAGAACGCGAAGGGCACCAGCACCGTGATCAAAGGCGATTCCGGATACATCTGGGTACACGTTGAAAAAGACGAACCATCAAAGACAGTCGAAACTGAAGATCCGGCCCGCCCCAAACTTCAGCGAAAAAAGCCGAGCGGTAACTAAACCGCCCGGCCATTACGTTTCCGCTATTTAACGATCAGCGACTTCCCACGAAGTTTACACCACTGACGCTGTTCAATACGCTGATCGTCCTCGACGACGGCGTAAACGTCCAGCGACTTAGCGATGGTGTAACTGTATAAGTCCCCGGTGCCACTGCCGAGACCGTGTATGTTCCGTTCGACGCGGTCGTCGCCGTTCGCGTCTCGAACGATGATTGCAGCGTGACTAGCACCCCTCCTACACCTTTCCCGTTAACGTTCCGAGTAATCACACCGCTTACCGTTGCAGTTGGTGTCGGCGTTGGCATTGGAGTCGGCGTGATCGTCGGTGTCGGACTAGGAGTAGGAGTTGGCGTCGGAGTCGGAGTAGGAGTCGGCGTCGGTCCGCCCGGCCACGAATCGAAATTCTCCGTCACAGCGGCCGGTGAAGTGGACTGGATGCTCGCGTTGAAGCCCATACCACGCCGCCGAAATCCCTCGCGGACATCGTCGACATCAGCTTGCGAGAATGTCGCCGCCGCTGCAAGGATCGCGTCTCGTTCTTGAAGAAACGTCGGGCCTATGGGGGCCAGCTTCATTCCATCCGTCACGACTTGAAGAACGCGTTCCGTCCCGGCCGTGAAACCGAGGCGAGCGATTATCAACGCACGAATTTCCCATAAAGCACTCGACCAGATCTCTCCGGCGTTGTGAACGGCGTCGCATTGCGAGGCACCGAACGGTCCGCGCGGAAATGCTCCGGCAGTGTTTATGGTCGTGTTGCAGTCAGAGTTCAAGAAGCGAAATGTCAGAGGATTGTGCGGCCTACCGTTTGCTCCCGTGAAAGCGATCACAGCTTTCGGAAATCGGCGGATGCCGTAGTAGTAGTTTGAAGTGTAGCCGGAAGCTCCGAGGTAGGTTGCGTATCCGCCGGTCGTGTATATGCCGTTTATCGGATCCGTCGGCTCGGCCAACATTGTGTGGGCGTACCAGTCGCCCCAGCCTTCACCCATTCCTCGCGACATATTCGTCGACAGCCCGGAAGAGTTTCCATGCAGCCTGTTCGAGAGCCCGTGCGTAACTTCATGAATAATTATGTCGGCGTCGGCGGTGCCGTCATAATCCGGTGTCGGACCGGTCCAGAGGTACATCTGCATACGTCCGCGACCGCCGTCGGCGGGCGTTGAAAAGTTCGCGTTGTTGATACCGGATGAGTCCTGTCCTTCGGACGAAACACGATCGAGCCCAAGGCCGCCCCGACTGAAATTGTCATTCTGGAAGTTCCGGGCGGCTTCGGTGAATCCACGTCTGTAGAGCTCGTCGTGATAACGATTCATAACGTAGAACATCTGGGTCACTGCACCTCTCTGTGCCTGAGCGACAAGCGGAGAGTCTCCCGGCGCGGGTCGCCATCCTGCTGCGGTTCATGGACAGCTTCATGATCTATACCGAGCCGTTTGTTCTGACCGGTGGTGGACCCGGCAATTCAACAACTCTATTGTCGATTGATCTGGTGAAAACCGCGCTGGGCCAGTTTGATTTGGGGCCGGCGGCGGCGACATCGCTGATCTATTTCCTGATAACTTTGTTGGTTTCTTGGGTATTTTACACGCTGATGACCAAGGATGACGCGAAATGAAAGCCCGCTCACTGGTGCCGATCCTGTATATTTTCTTGCTGATGGTGCCGATCTATTGGCTGGTCTCGATGAGCTTCAAGACCACCAACGAAATTCTCGGTGGCTTCTCGTTCTTCCCGCAAAAGTTTACGTTGGACAATTACCGGGTCATCTTCACCGATCCGACTTGGTATTGGGGCTATTTCAACTCTATCTCCTATGTGACGATCAACATGGTGATCTCGGTCGCGGTCGCTTTGCCGGCGGCTTACGCGTTTTCGCGCTATCGGTTTTTGGGTGACAAACATCTGTTCTTTTGGCTTTTGACCAACCGGATGGCCCCGCCTGCGGTTTTTGCTTTGCCCTTCTTCCAGTTGTATTCCGCAATCGGGTTGTTTGATACCTATTGGGCGGTGGCGTTGGCGCATTGCCTGTTCAACATCCCTTTGGCCGTTTGGATTTTGGAGGGTTTCATGTCGGGCGTGCCCAAGGAATTGGATGAAACCGCCTATGTCGATGGTTATTCGTTTCCACGGTTTTTCTTCCAGATTTTTGTGCCAACGATCAAAGCTGGTATCGGGGTGGCGATGTTCTTTTGCTTCATGTTTTCGTGGGTCGAATTGCTGTTGGCCAAGACCCTGACGGCTGTGCATGCCAAACCAATTGCCGCGACGATGACCAAGACAGCCTCAAGCGCGGGGTATGAACTTGGACTGTTGGCAGCGGCGGGGTGCTTGACAATCATCCCCGGCGCAATCGTGATCTATTTCGTGCGCAA
>JANMUW010000083.1:0-7114 GCA_031392105.1 Acidobacteriota bacterium
GCGTACCGAATTTTAGCGAAGGGCGCGACCTCGGCATTATCAAAAGGATCACCGACGAGATCGAAAAGATCGATGACGTTAAGTTGCTTGATGTCGATCAATTCCTGCGCTTTCTTAACCGCCTGAAACGCCGCCTCGATCACCTCCTCGGGCGTCCCAACAAACGTAACGACAGTACGATTCGTCGTTGCACCGGGATCGACATCAAGCAACTTAACGTCATCGATCTTTTCGATCTCGTCGGTGATCCTTTTGATAATGCCGAGGTCGCGCCCTTCGCTAAAATTCGGTACGCACTCAATTAACTTCTTCATAGAGGAATGTGAGTTTCCGATTAGAATATCCGCTTGCAATGCCCGCGAGAATCGACGGCACCGCACCGAATACAATACTCCCAGCAATTGAGTTGTCGGTGATGTCGGCCTTCTCGAGCATTAATCCAACAGCGATCAAAACGAGAGTGACGAATAGCGCGAACAATACGGCCCGCCCCGTCCGCATGTGGACAATCGAAACTATCAGTCCGATCAATGCCCCGATGCCAAGAAAGAAAATGGCCGCCTTTATCAGGCCGGACACGTCTTCGTCCGACGCAATGTTATCCTGAGCAAGAAAGATCCAGAATGTGAGTAACGCAACCGGTAACGCGGCATATGCGATCGCTCCCGCTGCCGTGCTCGTCCCTATCCTAAGGAAATCTTTCGGACTCATCCGCCAAGGCGTTCGCCCAGAACAGTCTTGAGCTGATCGATGCTTACGCGTTCCTGCTCCCAAGTGTCGCGATCGCGGACGGTGACAGCATTGTCCTCGAGCGATTCGTGATCGACCGTCACGCAGAACGGCGTGCCGATCTCATCCTGGCGGGCGTAGAGCTTCCCGATGCCTCCGGTGTCGTCGTAGACCGCTCGCATGTGCGGCTGAAGATCCCGTCGTAGCTTCTTCGCCAACTCCGTGATATCGGGTTTGTTTTTTGCTAATGGCAGGACGGCAACCTTGATCGGTGCGAGCTCCGGCTTCAATTTCAGGATTACACGCGTCTCACCCTTCTCATTTGTCTTCTCCGTATAAGCATCCATCATCACTGCGAGCAGCGTTCGATTCACACCGATCGCGGGTTCGATAACGTACGGATAAAAACGCTCGTTCGTCGTCGTATCGAAATAAGAAAGGTCGTCGGTCGAATCCGAATTGATCCGCTTCCCTTCGGCGTCTTCCGGCTTTTTCGAATGGACCCGCAAATCGTAATCCGTTCGATTCGCGATCCCCATCAGCTCGTCCCACTGCTTATCCTCGTCTTCACGTTCTGGAAAATAGCGATACATGATATCGACGGTCCGCTCGGCATAGTGCGCCAGCTCTTCTTTCGACTGTTCGTACAATTTCAAATTGCCGGACGAGACCCCGAGCGACTGGATCCAGTGCTGGAATGCGTCGATCCATTCCTGATGAATTCGCGGGGCGTCTTCGGGTCGGACAAAATATTCCATCTCCATCTGCTCGAACTCACGTGTGCGGAAGATGAAGTTCCCCGGCGTCACTTCGTTGCGAAACGCCTTACCGATCTGCGCGATACCGAACGGCAGCTTTCGACGCGAAGTATTCAGAACATTCGCGAAATTGATGAAGATCCCTTGCGCGGTTTCAGGCCGGAGATAAGCCAATGCCGATTCATCTTCGTCCGAAGATACCGCACCGACGGTGGTGCGAAACATGAGATTGAACTCGCGAGCCTCGGTGAGATCGCACTCTTTGTCTTCGCCCGGATGAACCGTAGGATGATTTGGACACTGCACATCCTGGAGCTTGTCCAAACGAAACCTGCCTTTGCACGCGCGGCAGTCAACAAGTGGATCGCTGAACGTCGTTTCATGTCCCGAGTACTTCCACGTCAGGCGATTTTGAATGATCGATGAATCAAGCCCTTCAATGTCGTCGCGCTCGTAGACGAGCCAATTCCACCAACTCTTCTTGATGTTATTCGCGAGTTCGACACCCAGTGGGCCATAATCCCACGATGAGCCGAGCCCGCCGTAGATGTCGGACGCGGGATAAACAAACCCGCGGCGTTTCGAAAGGGAGACAATAGTTTCTATATTCGGAGCGGACATATGTTGAATAATCGTTGAATAAAAAGGAAATTCTACAATAGCCGAACACGATGGAAAACCAAACCACGCCGAATCTAGTCGATAATATTCTTGAAAGTTTCGATCGCGAGGTCTCCAGTTTCCGATCCCTGAATAACGTCGGCTGTAATCGACCCCAACAATCCGATATAATCCCAATCGTGAAACCGGGCCAGGACATTATCGAAGAAGGCCTCAGAGATCTTGCCGCCGGGACGGAAACGATCCCGTCGCTTCTCGTGTCGATAGGTGCCGAGCGCCTTCGCCGTTTGGGCGTGCCGGTTCCGGAGGCGACGATCCTATCACCCGAACACCGACTTTATTCGACGCTGCGAGACATCGACCCTGACGCATCGCATTCACAATACAACGCCTTGATCCGGCGCCTTGTCAGCTTTGAACGGGCAACCGAGTGCGGAACCTAACAAACCGAAACCGAGTTCTGGAATTTATGCGTGCTCTCGGCAAGCGATCGAAGCAGACTGCACGCGTTTATTTTACTGGCGGCGTAACGGCTGTCCTGTATGGCTGGCGCGACACGACCATAGACATAGACCTGCGGTTCGAGCCAGAACTGGATGAGTTATTTCGTGCCTTGCCCATTCTAAAAGAAGAACTCGAGATCAATATCGAATTGGCCGCGCCTTCGGATTTCATTCCGCCGCTGCCGGGCTGGGAAAATCGTTCCAAGCACATCGCACGCGAAGGACAACTCGATTTTTATCATTACGATCCGTACAGCCAGGCTTTGTCGAAGATCGAACGCGGCCACGCTCAGGATTTGTTGGATGTTGCGTCGATGATAAAAGAAGGGCTCCTGGATCTCGGGCTACTTGCATCGTTGTTCGAAGCAATAGTGCCTGACCTGTATCGATACCCGGCCATTGATCCCAAGTCATTTTCCGACTCGGTCCGCCGAATTACCGCGCCAAATGAAAAATGAGAGGACGGCGACGCCGGCCTCTCATTTTCTTTCAGAGTCACATCGGCTGATTATTCGTCGCCTTGTCCGTTACGGTCGCCACCGCGATCTCGGCTTTCGCCTTCACCGCCGCCGGCTCCGCCCGCAGCAGCCTTCTCTTGTGCAAGGATCGCCTTTCTTGAAAGCTTAACCTTGTTGCCTTCTTTGCCGATGCACTTGACCATGATCTGCTGGCCTTCCTTGAGCTCGTCGCGAACGTCTTTGACACGTCGATCGGAAATCTCGGAGATGTGCAGAAGGCCGTCGAGGCCTGGAAGAATTTCAACGAACGCGCCGAAATCGACGATGCGTGAAACTGTACCGAGATAGGTCTCACCGATCTCAGCTTCAGCCGTGAGCGATTTGATCCACGCGACAGCTCTCTGTCCCGCTTCGCCATCAGCGGTCGCTATGAGCACGGTCCCGTCGTCGGAAACATCGATCTTCGCACCGGTCTCTTCGGTGATCGCACGGATCGTCGAACCGCCCTTACCGATAATGTCGCGGATCTTCTCCGGATTGATGTGAAGCGTGATGATACGCGGAGCATACGGCGAGATCTCTTCGCGCGGCGTGTTGATCGCCTGCTCCATGATTCCAAGTATATGCAGGCGGCCCTTGCGTGCCTGCTCGAGAGCTTCCTGTAGGATCATCGCGTTGACACCGGAGATCTTGATGTCCATCTGCAATGCGGTAATTCCCTCACTGGTTCCCGTGACTTTGAAGTCCATGTCGCCGTAGTGATCTTCGGCACCGGCAATGTCGGAAAGGATCGCATAGCGATTGCCTTCCATGACAAGACCCATCGCAACGCCCGCAACCGGACGCTTAATGGGGACACCGGCGTCCATCAAACTCAGGATACCGCCACAGACAGAAGCCATCGAGGACGATCCGTTCGATTCGGTAATATCCGAAACGATGCGGAGCGTGTATGGGAAATCTCCGTCATCCGGCAGGACAGCTTCGATCGCTCGGCGTGCGAGGTTTCCGTGTCCAGTCTCGCGTCTCGATGTACCGCCGAAACGGCCCGCCTCACCGACCGAATACGGCGGGAAGTTGTAGTGCAGCATAAAGCGGCGCTTCACTTCACCCTTCTCGATGTCGTCCATGTACTGCTCGTCCATTTTGGTTCCGAGCGTTGTCGTGACGATCGCCTGAGTTTCACCGCGTGTGAATAGCGATGAACCATGAACTCGCGGAAGCCAACCGACTTCACACGTGATCGGGCGGATCTCCGAGAACTTTCGTCCGTCGGGACGACGGCGATTACCAAGCATGTCCTCGCGAAAGATCTTTTCTTTCAGCTGGCCAAACGCTTTCCCCGCCGTTCCTCGAGCACCAGGATCATCCTCAGGATAGCTTTCGACGACCTCTTTCTTAAGAGCGTCGAGTCCAGCGTAAACATCGATCTTTTCGCGGCCGGTCGAATCGAGGGCCTTGCGAAGCTTGTCCGTCCACGTCTTCTCAACATCAGCGACGACGTGAGCATCGAGCTCAGGCACGACAAACTCCCGTTTGGTTATTGCCAGAGCCTTGCCGAGTTCCTTCTGCCATAAGCAAAGGCGCTTGATCTCTTTGTGAGCAAGCATCAGGGCTTCGACCATGATGGATTCCTCAACTTCGTTTGCCGCAGCTTCGACCATGCAGATCGCTTCTTCGGTTCCGGCGACTATGAGATTCAATCGCGATTCACGACGCTCGTCGTAGGTCGGATTGATCAGGTACTTACCATCGATCAATCCAACACGAACTCCGGCGATCGGAGTTGTAAACGGAATGTCCGACAAATACAGAGCACATGACGCTCCGGTGATCGCGATGACGTCAGGATCATTCTCCGCATCCGATGAGATGACGGTTCCGACTATCTGCGTTTCAAATCGATATCCATCGGCAAATAGCGGACGGACCGGCCTATCTATCAGACGGCATGTAAGCACTTCTTTTTCGCTTGGCCGTCCTTCGCGACGAAAATAGTTTCCCGGAATACGTCCGGCCGAATAACTTGATTCGCGGTATTCAACCGTGAGCGGGAAAAAATCCAATCCTTCCTTTGCAGTACGGGCGCTGACCGCAGTAACGAGCAGCATCGTATCTCCGTATTTAATGACGACCGAACCGTCGGCCTGTTTGGCAACCTTTCCTGTTTCAACGACCAATTCCCGGCTGCCGAGCTTGATCGATTCTTTCAAATATTTTTTCTTTGACATTTGTACATCCTCAAAAACAATGGCGGCCGGTGCAAGTCGTGATGCCCCGCCGCCATTGGAGTTTTGATATTACGCGTTCCCTTTTGCGTGTGGCCGAAATCGCTGTCACGTTCAGCAGCCGCCAACAAATTCTTCGAGAGAACCTCTTTTTCTGATGACTCGAAGCAGTCAGATCAAAGTGAAAAAGTTGAAGTGTGAAAATGTGCAAAAGTTTAATAGCGAGATACCTTTTCACTCTTTCACGTTTCCACCTTTCTACCTTCTTAATCCTAATTTCTTGATGATCTCGTGATACTCGTTGATATTAGTACGCCTGAGATAATCCAGTAGCTTACGCCGGCGTGAGACCATTTGAAGCAAGCCTCTACGGGAGTTGTTGTCCTTCTTGTGCACCTTGAAGTGCTCGGTCAATTCAGTGATCCGCTGCGTCAAGAGTGCAACCTGCACCTGCGAGGAACCCGTATCCGTTGTGTGGGTCTTGTAATCGCCCACGATCTTTTCTTTTAATTCTTTTACTGTCGCCATATTAACTAACTCTAAATGGTCTCTCCTAGCTCGTAGTAACTTCGCCCTTTTTCAAGCCGCGATAACCACGAAAATTTAACTCCTGTTTTGCAGAATAAAATCAGGCTAAATTCTACAATATTTGCCTTTATCTAACAACCTCCGCTACGGTTGGGTAGTGGGTCAGGTTGAATTACGCCCGTGGCGAGTATTCGCCGCCGTGCAACCACTGATTTTTCCCTTTCTTATTCCGTGTCGTCTCCGTGTTTTCCGTGTATTCCTTGGTTATCTTGCGCGAAATAACCACCGAATACACGGAACGCACGGAATAAAACGGAACAAGAATCAGCCTTTTTCCAAAGTGAGTCACCACCTACAGTTGAAAGTCTTCCATGAACTTTGTCGAAAAGTCCCCTCGTCGAAATCGCTCGTCGGCCATGATCTTCTTATGAAGCGGGATCGTCGTCTTTATGCCTTCAACAACCATCATGTCCAGGGCTCGTTCCATTCTGGCGATCGCCAGCTCGCGAGTCCGTGCGTGGACGATGAGCTTTGCGATCATCGAATCGTAGTAGGGCGGAACGGTGTAATCCGGATATGCCGCCGTATCGACACGGACGCCCGGGCCGCCGGGAATGTTGAAGGCGGTGATCTTTCCGGGACTCGGGACGAATGTCACCGGGTCCTCGGCGTTGATGCGGCATTCGATGGAGTGTCCGACGATCTGTACGTCGCTCTGCTGATATTGAAGATCTTCACCGGACGCGATACGGATCTGGTTTCGCACGATGTCCGCGAGCGTGACCATCTCCGTCACCGGATGCTCGACTTGGATCCTCGTATTCATCTCCATGAAGTAAAAGCTGCCGTCCTCGTCGAGGAGGAACTCGAAGGTTCCGGCACTCGAATATCCGATCTCTTTACATGCGTTGACCGCGACAGCACCCATTATCTCGCGCTGCTCTTTTGTGATCGCGATCGACGGCGCTTCCTCAAGAAGTTTCTGATGACGGCGCTGGATCGAGCATTCACGTTCGCCGAGATGGATGCAGTTGCCATGCTCGTCGGCCAGAACCTGGATCTCAATGTGTCGCGGGCGTTCGATATATCGCTCGATATAGACCGATCCGTTCTTGAATGCTGCGAGAGCTTCGCTCTGCGCAGTTTCGAGATTGGTCTCAAGCTCATCTTCGGAGCGAACAATACGCATTCCGCGTCCGCCGCCTCCGGCCGCGGCCTTTATGATCACTGGAAAGCCGATCTCTTTTGCGATCTTCTTCGCCCCTTCCACCGACTCGATCGGTTCCGGG